>NZ_DKJF01000112.1:0-3626 GCF_002454615.1 Pseudomonas sp. UBA6699 | reverse complement strand
CATACCTTGTGGCAAACACCTTCAGCCCTGATGCGATCCCTGTGGGCTGGCTTGAACTGCGATGGGCTGCGAAGCAGCCCCTGTTGCAGCCACACGTGACTATCAGTCGTTCACACTCAAAACCCGCCCCGCCTTCTCGCCAGCCTTGCTGCGCGTGGCCAGGCAGTAGTACAGCGGCACCGTCACCAGCAAGCCGAACAGCCAGGACAGGTCGGCGCCTTCGACCAGGTTGGAGTACGGCCCGACATACAGCGAGGTATTGGCAAACGGCAGCTGCACCAGGATGCCGCAGGCATAGGCAACAATTGCATGGTGATTGAAACGGCCATAGATGCCGCCGTCGGCACTGAAGATCGAGGCGATGTCGTACTGGCCCTTCTTGATCAGGTAGAAGTCGATCAGGTTGATCGAGGCCCACGGCACCAGCACCACCAGCAGCGCCAGGATCAGGCCGATGAACTGGCCGATGAAATCTGCCGAGGCGTTCAGCGCGACCATACCGCAGCCCAGCAGTATGACCGAGGCCAGGATCACCCGAACCTTTACGCTGGGGGTCCACTGGGCAACGAAGGTCTGGATTGCAGTCACGATCGACAACACCGCGCCATACAGGTTGAGGGCGTTGTGGCTGATGATGTTGAGCAGGAACAGCACCATCAGGATCGGCCCCAGCCAGCCGGTGGCCTGCTTCACCGCGTCCATCGCATCGGTGCCTTGCGGCACGCACAGCACCGCCACCGCACCGAAGCTGAAGCACAAGATGGTGCCCAGGGTAGCGCCGAAATAAGTCGCCCAGAACGGCTTGGCAATGCCGACTTCACGCGGCAGGTAGCGTGAGTAGTCGGAGGTGTACGGCGAGAAGCTGATCTGCCAGATCACACCCAGCGAAACAGTGGCGATGAAGCCGGACAGGTTGAAGGCGCCGCGGCTGAAGAAATCGGCTGGCAGGTCCTGGATGAACATCATGATGAAGCCGGCCAGCAGTGCCGAGCCCATCACCCAGGTGCCGATACGGTTGAGGATGTGGATGAAACGGTAGCCGACCACGCCGATGGCGGTGGCGCTCAAGGCGCCGATCACGATCGCCCCTGGCATCGGCACGCTCGGGCTGATGCCGTGGATGGTCTTGCCGGCCAACACGATGTTGGAAATGAAGAAGCCAACATAGATCAACGCCGTGAAGAACACGATCAGCAAGGCGCCATAGCGGCCGAACTGGCCACGGCTCTGCACCATCTGCGGAATGCCCAACTGCGGTCCCTGCGCAGAGGCCAGGGCGATGACCACGCCCCCGACAAGATGGCCCAGCACGATGGCCACCAGCCCCCACAACAGGTTCAGGTGGAACACCTGTACCACCATGGCACCGGTGACGATCGGCAGTGGCGCAATGTTGGTGCTGAACCAGAGGGTGAACAGGTCGCGCGCCTTCCCATGGCGCTCGGCAGGTGGCACATAATCGACCGTGTGATTCTCGACAAACTGGTGTTGCGACGACGGTTGGGACATGGTTTTCAGCTCGAAAGGTCGTTTTTATCGTTGTAAGGAAACCGCATCTAGGCGGCCTCTCAGCTGCAGACCATATTATGGTATTCCAAGCTTTTGACAACACTGATCCGCACGAAAAAGCGGCCACTGTTCTGCTTTAAAAACCCCTGCGACAAACCACCACACCGAGCAAAGCCCCGTATTCCGTGGCCTTGCGCCGCTCATCGTGAAAATGTGCGGCTGAAAATTCTGCTTGCAAAATAGGTATTACGGTATACCATCAGACACATCAACGATAAAAACCGCGGACCACCGCAGCCTTTTAGAGGTAAACCCGATGATCGACGCAACCGTCTACAAGAACGTCCTGGGCTCCTTCCCGTCCGGCGTTACCGTCATCACCACCCTGGACGACGACGGCTCGGTCGTCGGCCTGACCGCCAGCGCATTTTCCTCCCTGTCGATGGAGCCGCCGCTGGTGCTGTTCTGCCCCAACTACAGCTCCGACTCCTACCCGGTACTGATCAAGCAGAAGCGCTTCGCCATTCACCTGCTCTCGGGTGAGCAACAGGCACACGCCTATGCGTTCGCCAAGAAAGGCAAAGACAAGGCCAACGGTATCGAGTGGACCCTCAGCGAGCTGGGCAACCCGATCCTGGCCGGCGCCACGGCGGTCATCGAGTGCGAGCTGTGGCGCGAATACGAAGGTGGCGACCACGCCATCATGGTCGGCAAGGTGCACAACCTGATCGTTCCAGCCCAGGCGCCGCGGCCGATGGTGTACTGCCGCGGCAAGATGGCCAGCCTGCCGGCCTTGGCCTGAAGCCCATTGTGAATCGAGACAGCTGGCGCCCCCCTGCCTGGCGCCAGCCCCTTTCAAGCGTTGAGGAAAGCCCCATGAAATTTTCGTTGTTCGTACACATGGAACGTTGGGATGAACAGGTCAGCCACCGCCAGTTGTTCGAAGACCTGACCGAACTGACCCTGATGGCCGAAGACGGCGGTTTCAGCACCGTGTGGATCGGCGAACACCACGCCATGGAATACACCATTTCGCCAAGCCCGATGCCATTGCTGGCGTACCTGGCGGCACGCACCGAGAAGATCCGCCTGGGTGCCGGCACCATCATTGCGCCGTTCTGGAACCCGATTCGCGTGGCAGGTGAATGTGCCCTGCTCGACGTGATCAGCAACGGCCGCATGGAAGTGGGCCTGGCCCGTGGCGCGTACCAGTTCGAATTCGACCGCATGGCCGGTGGCATGCCGGCCACCGACGGCGGCAAGGCCCTGCGCGAGATGGTGCCGGTGGTGCGCAAGCTCTGGGAAGGTGACTATGCCCATGACGGCGAAGTCTACAAATTCCCCACTTCCACCAGCGTACCGAAGCCGTTCAACGCTACGCCACCCATGTGGATCGCCGCCCGCGACCCGGACTCGCACAACTTTGCCGTGGCCAACGGCTGCAACGTCATGGTCACGCCGCTGATGAAGGGCGACGAAGAAGTACTCGACCTGAAGAACAAGTTCCAGGCCGCCCTGGACAACAACCCCGGCGTACCGCGCCCGCAATTGATGGTGCTGCGCCACACCCACGTGCACAGCCCGGCCGAGCCGGACGGCTGGAAGGTCGGCGCCCAGGCCATTTCACGCTTCTACCGCACCTTCGATGCCTGGTTCGGCAACAAGACCACCCCGGTCAACGGCTTCCTGGAGCCAAGCCCGGAGTCCAAGTTTGCCGAAGTGCCGGCGTTCCAGCTGGAGAACATCCGCAAGAACACCATGATCGGCACCCCGGAAGAGATCATCGCGCGTATCCGCTATTACCAGGAGCTGGGTGTCGACGAGTTCAGCTTCTGGTGCGACAACAGCCTGCCCCACGCCGAGAAGAAGAAGTCCCTCGAACTGTTCATCAAGGAAGTGGTACCGGCGTTCGCCTGAATTCCCATTGCCTGAAACATTGCGGGACACAGCCCCCTCCCGTAGGCCCATGCGGCTTGCGCGAGCGGGCTTTTTTAGCGGCAAGCTGCAAGCTGCAAGCTGCAAGCTGCAAGCTGCAAGCTGCAAGCTGCAAGCTGCAAGCAAAAGCAAAAGCAAAAGCAAAAGCAAAAGCAAAAGCAAAAGCAAAAGCAAAAGCAAAA
>NZ_DKJF01000091.1:755-3510 GCF_002454615.1 Pseudomonas sp. UBA6699 | reverse complement strand
TTGCCGGCGATTGGGCCGCAAGGCGGCCCCCGAAATCAGCGCGGAATGACTGGCTGGCGCGGCTTCTTGCCCTTGCCGCCACCACCCTTGCCCGCTTCCTTGCGCTCCTTGGCCGCCTGCTGATTACGCGCAAACGCTTCGGCTTTGGCCTTTTCGCGCTTGTCCCACGGCTTGCTGCCATCGCTGCCACGCGGTGGCAGGCCCGTGTGCTGGGTCAGGATTTTCTGGTCCTTGCCCACTTTGTGGCTGCCCGGCGGGGTCGAGTTCTTGCGGCGCGCGCTCTGGTAGCTGTCGGTCTGCGGCTGGTGCGCCGGAATCAACTGGTGCTTGCCAGGCCCGATCAGGTCGGCGCGGCCCATGCGCTGCAGCGCTTCGCGCAGCATTGGCCAGCCTTTTGGGTCGTGGTAGCGCAAGAAGGCCTTGTGCAGACGGCGCTGCTCGTCACTCTTGACGATTTCCACACCTTCGCTCTTGTAGGTCACCTTGCGCAGCGGGTTCTTGCCCGAGTGGTACATGGCGGTGGCCGAGGCCATCGGCGACGGGTAGAACGCCTGTACCTGGTCGGCACGGAAGCCGTTGCCCTTGAGCCATAGCGCCAGGTTCATCATGTCTTCGTCGGTGGTACCCGGGTGCGCGGCAATGAAGTACGGGATCAGGTACTGCTCTTTACCCGCTTCTTTCGAGAACTTCTCGAACATGCGCTTGAAGCGGTCGTAGGTACCAATGCCGGGCTTCATCATCTTGTCCAGCGGGCCACGCTCGGTGTGCTCCGGGGCAATTTTCAGGTAGCCACCTACGTGGTGGGTGACCAGCTCCTTGACGTATTCCGGCGACTCCACGGCCAGGTCGTAGCGCAGGCCCGAGGCAATCAGGATCTTCTTCACCCCTGGCAGGGCGCGAGCCTTGCGGTACAGCTCGATCAGCGAACTGTGGTCGGTGTTGAGGTTCTCGCAGATGCCAGGGAACACGCACGAGGGCTTGCGGCAGTGCTTTTCGATATCGTGGCTCTTGCACGCGATGCGATACATGTTCGCAGTCGGGCCGCCAAGGTCGGACACCACGCCGGTGAAGCCTGGCACCTTGTCACGCATCTCTTCGATTTCGTGCAGGATCGACTCGTGCGAGCGGTTCTGGATGATGCGGCCTTCGTGCTCGGTGATCGAGCAGAGGTGCAGCCGCCGAAGCAGCCACGCATGATGTTGACCGAGAAACGGATCATTTCGTAGGCCGGGATACGCGCCTTGCCGTACGCAGGGTGCGGTACACGGGCGTAAGGCATGCCGAACACGTAGTCCATTTCCTCGGTGCTCATCGGAATGGGTGGCGGGTTGAACCACACGTCCACGTCACCGTGTTTCTGCACCAGTGCACGGGCGTTGCCCGGGTTGGTCTCCAGGTGCAGCACGCGGTTGGCGTGGGCATAGAGCACCGGGTCGTTACGCACCTTCTCGAACGATGGCAGGCGGATGACCGACTTTTCCCGCGTGACCGCCGGGCTGTCGAGAATCTGTACCACCTTGGCTTCGTTCGGGTCTTCCTGGTCGCCCTTGGCCTGCTCGATGGCACAGGCCTGGGTGTCCTGGGTGTTCACGTAGGGGTTGATGATCTTGTCGACACGGCCTGGGCGGTCGATGCGGGTCGAGTCGATTTCGTACCAGCCCTGCGGCGTGTCACGGCGCACGAAAGCGGTGCCGCGCACGTCGGTGATGCTTTCGATGCTTTCGCCACTGGACAGGCGCTGGGCCACCTCGACCACCGCCCGCTCGGCGTTGCCGAACAGCAGGATGTCGGCGCTGGCGTCGATCAGGATCGAATGGCGAACCTTGTCCTGCCAGTAGTCATAGTGGGCAATGCGACGCAACGATGCCTCGATGCCGCCGAGTACGATCGGCACATGCTTATAGGCTTCCTTGCAGCGCTGGCTGTACACCAGGCTGGCGCGGTCTGGTCGGCTACCGGCCAGGCCACCCGGGGTGTAGGCGTCGTCGGAACGGATTTTCTTGTCCGCGGTGTAGCGGTTGATCATCGAGTCCATGTTGCCGGCGGCCACGCCGAAGAACAGGTTGGGCTCGCCGAGCTTCATGAAGTCGTCTTTGGACTGCCAGTTCGGCTGGGCAATGATGCCCACGCGGAACCCCTGGGCTTCCAGTAGCCGGCCGATGATGGCCATGCCGAACGAGGGGTGATCGACGTAGGCATCCCCGGTCACGATGATGATGTCGCAGGAATCCCAGCCGAGCAGATCCATCTCCTCCCTGCTCATTGGCAGGAAAGGTGCTGGCCCGAAGCATTCGGCCCAGTACTTGGGATAGTCGTAGAGTGGTTTGGCTGCTTGCATGTCAGTGACCGGTTCTGGTGTGCAGGAAAATCGCGGGCGCGAAATATAGCACAAATTTTGACCAAATCCGACTGTCTTCGTGGGGGATTGGTGGATGGGGTGACGGTTGGCTGACTTGGGGGTTGTTTCATCCATCAACCCGATCATGGTCAATTGGCGCTCATACCCCATCAACGCCGAAGACTGGTCGCGAGCGTCCTGGCATGGGATTCCGGGCTCGATGCGGAACGACGGGTAGGTGCCATTTTCGCCTTGATAGAACGTGGTCTTGCCGACGGTGAACTGAGTGTTCATTCCCATGATAATTCTCGGCTGCCTGGACGGGCCCTTTTGCGGGCACGCCCGCTCCCACAAAGTCACCACAAACTTCGCGACTTGCACCGTACCTGTGGGAGCGGGCATGCCCGCGAAAGGGCC
>NZ_DKJF01000091.1:0-682 GCF_002454615.1 Pseudomonas sp. UBA6699 | reverse complement strand
CCGCCCAGGCGACATCAAAAAAAGCCTTGAAAAGGCATCTGCACTCGCAGCGGGTTGCCTTGAACAATCCGAATAGCGGTATTAATCGTCTGCGGGCTTACAGGCCCGGTCACCCTGGTGAGCGGATTGCTGAGGCTTGGCGATTGGTAGATCAGTTTCGGCTAGACAAGCAGGTGCCTGGCGTCGCTCGACGCGAGAGAACAGTTCAGTCGCTTACGACTTTGTCCTCAGGATACGCATTTCATACCCGGCTCCCTGCCCCGCGCGGTGGTGTTCGAGCAAGCTCATGATCGCGCTCAAATCGAGCGGTGGCTTGAACGGTTGGGCCTGGGCAAAGACTGGTACGAACTTGATCTGGATGCACGCGCAGAATCGATTTCCGGCGGCGAAGCACGCAGGCTGACGCTGCTACGCCTTCTTAATCAGCCTGGGGAATTCAATTTCTTTGATGAACCTACAGCTGGGCTCGATGCCGGGTCGGCAGAGCGCACTTGGGATCTGTTGTTTGAGGCATTCAACGGAAGAGGGCTGGTTTGTGTAACGCATGATCAGAGCGTGCTGTCGCGGTTTGACCGGGTTATCACCATGAGCGAGGGTCGGATCATCGGCCAAATGCAAACGAACATCGCTCAGAATCCCCCGCTAGCCGGCGCTCCTTACACCTTGTAGGAGCGGCCTTGCG
>NZ_DKJF01000068.1:1412-2570 GCF_002454615.1 Pseudomonas sp. UBA6699 | reverse complement strand
CCAGTCGATCTTCCAGGTCGATGGCGGTATCTATGGCCGTTACAACCCGCAGGCTCTGCTCGCTTATGCGGTGGGTATCGTGGTGCAGATCCCGTTCATGAACACGCCGCTGTACGTGGGGCCGATTTCCGAGCACATCAACGGCGCCGACCTGTCGTGGCTGGTAGGGCTGGCGGTGACTTCGCCGCTGTACTGGTGGCTGGCCAGCCGTGACAGTGCTTACCGGCGCCGGCAGTTGGGTGCCAAGCTGGCCATGGGGCACTGAGTTTGCTGCGCCGGCAAATCCCAGCAGATGGTTGTGCACCATCGCTGGGAGCTCCGATGCCGGAAGCTGACCCATACATGACCGAGCACCGCAGGTGGGGCGCTCAGTCGCAGCGCCCCCTGCCCCTCAAGCAGAACTCTACCCTCCCTCCGGCAACAGGCTGCGATCAAACATGAACACCCGCCCACCCAGCGGCGTGTGCTGATACAACTGTTGCGGCCGGCCCAGCCTGGGCTGGTTCTTCTCCCCGGTGTCCTTCACCCACCCCAGCTCACGCAAGCGCTCCAGGCGTTTACGCAGCGAGGTGCTGTTCACCGTCTGCCCCAGGCATGCCTGAACCGCCCCCAGGGCATCGAGCACGGTGAATTTCTCCGCCAGCAGGTACAGCGGCAGGCTGCTGTACACGGTCTTTGCCGCCAGCCGCTCGCGGGCCCGCTCCACCAGCAACGTGTGGTCGAAAGGCAAGAGCACCTTGCGCGCCAACACACTGTCCAGGTCGAAAAACGCCAACTGCTCACCCAAGGCTGCCTGCCCAGGGCCGATCAAGGCGAGGTAATAGGTGCTCAGCGACCAGCCCCGCGGATCGCGAAACGCATTGCCCTCGGTACCCACCTGCTCCATGTAGCACGGCACCAGCCGGGTTTTTTCGCGTAACGCGCGCTCGGCCGCGGCCTCCAGGCTGATGTCAGGGGTTCGACCATTGACGATCACCCCCGGCAACGCCCACTGGCCGGCGTGCGGTTCGCGCTCACGGCGGTGCAACAACACTTGCAGATGCTGCGCATCGGGGGCCAGGCGCAGGGTCACGATATCGACACTGGCCAGGACTTCAACTGTACTCACCGGGTTGCTCCTCGTTCACTGGCCTAATAATCCACCAGAGACACTAAGTA
>NZ_DKJF01000068.1:721-1277 GCF_002454615.1 Pseudomonas sp. UBA6699 | reverse complement strand
ATCCACCAGAGACACTAAGTAAATCAACAAGCAAATCCATAGGGATATACGCTTGACAGACTTAGATCACCAGGTAGATTATGTAGCTAGTCCAGCAAGGAGAACCGCCATGAAAATCGCCAGTTTCGATGTCGATGCGCAGAACGGCTTCACCGGCAACGCGCCGCAGGAACTCCCGGTTCCCGAAGGCCATGAGATTGCGGTTGACCTCAACACCATGGCCCTGCGCGCCGACCTGCGCCTGGGCAGCAAAGATGCCCACCCGGCCAATGCCGCCTGGGTTGTCGCCGACCCGGCGCACATGCTGCAGCCCCTGCGAATGGCCAACGCCGACCTGACCTGGGTCAGCCACTGCGTCCCCGGCACCCCAGGGTTCGAGCTGCTGCCTGGCCTGCCGGCGCCCATCGATTACGACTACTTCGTGTGGAAGGGTGTCGAACCCGACCTGCACCCCTACGGCGCCTGCTATCACGACCTCGCCGAACGCCGTTCCACAGGGGTCATCGAATACCTCAAGGTGCAGCAGGTCGGCGCGGTGATCGTCGGCGGCCTGGCC
>NZ_DKJF01000068.1:0-622 GCF_002454615.1 Pseudomonas sp. UBA6699 | reverse complement strand
GATCGTCGGCGGCCTGGCCCTGGACTACTGCGTCAAGACCACCGCCCGGCAACTGCGCCAGGCCGGCTTCGAGGTGCTGCTGTACCTGCCGGCCTGCCGTGCGCTGACTCAGGCAGGCGCTATCGAGGCGTGCGGCGCCTTGGCCGCCGAAGGGGTCATCCTCTGCGGCGACGAAGCCGCGCTCGACCACCAGCTTGCCCTGATCAAGGAACAACGCCCATGAGCGAAAGTGTTTTCGGCCCACGCATCATCCAGAACCTGCTGGACACCGACTTCTACAAGATCACCATGATGCAGGCAGTGCTGCACAACTACCCCAACGCCGAGGTGGAATGGGAGTTTCGTTGCCGCAACGACGAAGACTTGTCTCCCTACCTGGCTGAAATCCGCTACCAGGTAGAACAACTGGCCGAGGTCACGGTGACCCACGACCAGTTGGCCTATCTGGAGAAAATCCCCTTCCTCAAACCGGATTTCATTCGCTTTCTAAGCCTGTTCCGTTTCAACCTGCGCTATGTACAGGTGGGCCTGGACGCCGCCGGGCAACTGGCAGTGCGCGTACGCGGGCCTTGGTTGCATGTGATTCTCTACGAGATCCCGCTGCTGGCGATCATCAGCGAGG
>NZ_DKJF01000041.1:0-39054 GCF_002454615.1 Pseudomonas sp. UBA6699 | reverse complement strand
GCTCGCTCTAACAGGCGCTGCCAGGCCTTACGGCAAACACCTGTCAGCCCTTAAGGCGATCCCTGTGGGAGCTGGCTTGCCGGCGATGAAGCAAACACCAATCCACCTGACATTCCGCTTACCCAAGCCCCCACCGCTCTGGTAAAATGCGCCGCCTCAAACGTCTGCAGGCAGCACCGTGGCATTTACCCTGGTTGATTGGGCGATCATCGCGATCATCGCCGTCTCCACACTGATCAGTCTCAAGCGCGGCTTCGTCAAGGAAGCCTTGTCCTTGCTCATCTGGATCATTGCCGGTGCGGTTGCCTGGATGTTCGGCGGTTCGCTCTCGGTGTATCTTGAAAGCTACATCCAGACACCATCGATGCGCGTCATCGCCGGCTGCGCCATTCTTTTCGTCGCCACCTTGCTGGTGGGGGCCATGGTCAACTTCCTGGTCGGCGAGCTGATCCGCGTGACCGGGCTGTCCGGCACCGATCGCTTCCTGGGCATGGCCTTCGGCGCCGCGCGCGGGGCCTTGCTGGTAGTGGTGGCCATCGGCCTGATCAGCCTGGGGCCGGTTCAACAGGACACCTGGTGGCAGGAATCGCGCCTGATACCACAATTTCTTCTGGTCGCCGACTGGTCGAAAAACCTGATTCTGGGTTTCGCCGGCCAATGGTCGCCCGGTGGTCTGATCAGCGCTCCGGCTGATCTTCCGTTCAAGGAACAGTTGCTCGGGCCAGCTAAGCCCTGAGCGCTATTCACTCAAGTTTCATCAAAGTAGGGGTTGCGTCGCATGTGTGGCATCGTCGGTATCGTCGGTAAGTCGAACGTCAATCAGGCGCTGTATGACGCGCTTACGGTCCTCCAGCACCGCGGCCAGGACGCTGCCGGTATCGTGACCAGCCATGACGGCCGGTTGTTCCTGCGCAAGGATAATGGCCTGGTGCGCGACGTGTTCCAGCAGCGCCACATGCAGCGCCTGGTGGGCAACATCGGCATCGGCCATGTGCGCTACCCGACCGCGGGCAGCTCGACCTCGGCCGAGGCCCAGCCGTTCTACGTCAACTCCCCGTATGGCATCACCCTGGCGCATAACGGCAACCTGACCAACGTCGAACAGTTGGCCAAGGAGATCTACGAGTCCGACCTGCGCCACGTCAACACCAACTCCGACTCGGAAGTGCTGCTCAACGTGTTCGCCCACGAGCTGGCGGTGCGCGGCAAGCTGCAGCCGACCGAAGAAGACGTGTTCGCTGCCGTTTCCCACGTGCACAGCCGCTGTGTGGGTGGCTACGCCGTGGTGGCAATGATCACCGGCTACGGTATCGTCGGCTTCCGTGACCCGCACGGCATTCGCCCGGTGGTGTTCGGCCAGCGTCACACCGACGAAGGCGTGGAATACATGATCGCCTCCGAAAGCGTCGCCCTGGACGTGCTCGGTTTCACCCTGATCCGCGACCTGGCACCTGGCGAAGCGGTGTACATCACCGAAGAAGGCCAGCTGTTCACCAAGCAGTGCGCCGAAGCGCCGAAGCTGCAGCCATGCATCTTCGAGCATGTCTACCTGGCCCGCCCAGACTCGATCATCGACGGTGTGTCGGTGTACAAGGCGCGCCTGCGCATGGGTGAAAAGCTCGCCGACAAGATCATGCGCGAGCGCCCTGATCACGACATCGACGTGGTCATCCCGATTCCAGACACCAGCCGCACCGCCGCCCTGGAGCTGGCCAACCGCCTGGGTGTCAAGTTCCGCGAAGGCTTCGTCAAGAACCGTTACATCGGCCGTACCTTCATCATGCCTGGCCAGGCGGCGCGCAAGAAGTCGGTGCGCCAGAAGCTCAACGCCATCGAACTGGAATTCCGTGGCAAGAACGTGATGCTGGTGGACGATTCGATCGTGCGCGGTACCACGTGCAAGCAGATCATCCAGATGGCCCGCGAAGCCGGCGCCAAGAATGTCTACTTCTGCTCGGCAGCCCCGGCAGTGCGCTTCCCCAACGTCTACGGCATCGACATGCCGAGCGTGCACGAACTGATCGCCCACAACCGCACCACCGAACAGGTGGGTGAGTTGATTGGCGCCGACTGGCTGGTCTATCAGGACCTGCCGGACCTGATCGACTCGGTCGGCGGCGGCAAGATCAAGATCGAGCACTTCGACTGCGCGGTGTTCAACGGTGAGTATGTCACCGGCGATATCGACGAAGCCTACCTCGACCGCATCGAGCAGGCCCGTAACGACCTGGCCAAGGTCAAGAACCAGGCGGTCAGCGCGATCATCGACCTCTACAACAACTGATTCAGGGAGCGACGGCATGACGGATCAATGGGATGCCGGGCGACTGGACAGCGACCTCGAGGGTGTCGGTTTCGACACCCTGGCGGTGCGCGCTGGCCAAAGCCGTACACCGGAAGGCGAGCACAGCGAAGCGCTGTTCCTGACCTCCAGCTATGTGTTCCGCACGGCGGCCGACGCCGCTGCGCGTTTCGCCGGCGAAACGCCAGGCAACGTCTATTCGCGTTACACCAACCCGTCGGTGCGTGTCTTCGAAGAGCGGCTGGCAGCGATGGAAGGCGCCGAGCAGGCCGTGGGCACCTCCACTGGCATGGCGGCGCTGCTTGCGGTGGTCATGTCGTTGTGCAGTGGCGGTGACCATGTGCTGGTGTCGCAGAGCGTATTTGGCTCGACCATCAGCCTGTTCGAGAAGTACTTCAAGCGCTTCGGCCTGCAGGTGGACTACGTGCCGCTGGCCGACCTCGCGGGCTGGGAAAAGGCCATCAAGGCCAACACCAAGCTGCTGATCGTCGAATCGCCGTCCAACCCGCTGGCCGAACTGGTCGATATCACTGCCCTCAGTGAAATCGCCCATGCCCATGGCGCCATGCTGGTCGTCGACAACTGCTTCAGCACCCCGGCACTGCAGCAACCGTTGAAGCTGGGTGCCGATATCGTGTTCCACTCGGCGACCAAGTTCATCGACGGCCAGGGGCGTTGCATGGGCGGCGCAGTGGCCGGCCGAGCCGAGCAGATGAAAGAGGTGGTGGGCTTCCTGCGTACCGCAGGCCCGACCCTCAGCCCGTTCAATGCCTGGATCTTCACCAAGGGCCTGGAAACCTTGCGGTTGCGCATGCGTGCGCATTGCGAAAGTGCCCAGGCCCTGGCTGAGTGGCTGGAGCAACAGGACGGCGTGGAGAAGGTGCATTACGCCGGCTTGCCAAGCCACCCCCAGCACGCCCTGGCCAAGCGCCAGATGAGTGGGTTTGGTGCAGTGGTCAGCTTCGAGGTCAAGGGCGGCAAAGAGGGCGCCTGGCGCTTCATCGACGCCACTCGGGTGATTTCCATCACCACCAACCTGGGCGACAGCAAAACCACCATCGCCCACCCGGCCACCACGTCCCACGGGCGCCTGTCGCCTCAGGAGCGTGAGGCTGCAGGTATTCGCGACAGCCTGATCCGCGTTGCCGTGGGCCTGGAAGACGTGGCAGACCTGCAGGCCGACCTGGCGCGTGGGTTGGCCGCGCTGTGATGCAGATTGGCGGCAGCACCCCGGGCCACAACGGCCGGGTAGCGCTGGTGACCGGTGCCGCGCGCGGCATCGGCCTGGGTATTGCCGCCTGGTTGATCTGCGAGGGTTGGCAGGTGGTGCTCAGCGATCTAGACCGGCAGCGGGGTGCCAAGGTGGCCAAGGCCCTGGGTGACAATGCCTGGTTCATCACCATGGACGTTGCCGACGAGGCCCAGGTCAGTGCCGGGGTATCCGAGGTGCTCGGGCAATTTGGCCGGCTGGATGCGCTGGTGTGCAATGCAGCGATCGCCAACCCGCACAACCAGACCTTGGAAAGCCTGAGCCTGGCGCAGTGGAACCGGGTGCTGGCGGTGAACCTGAATGGCCCGATGCTGCTGGCCAAGCATTGTGCGCCGTACCTGCGTGCGCACAACGGGGCGATCGTCAACCTCACCTCCACCCGGGCGCGGCAGTCCGAGCCCGATACCGAGGCCTACGCGGCGAGCAAGGGCGGCCTGGTGGCCTTGACCCATGCGCTGGCGATGAGTTTGGGACCGGAGATCCGCGTCAATGCGGTGAGCCCAGGCTGGATCGATGCCCGTGACCCGGCGCAGCGCCGTGCCGAGCCGTTGAGCGAAGCCGACCACGCCCAGCACCCGACGGGCAGGGTAGGGACCGTGGAGGATGTGGCTGCCATGGTTGCCTGGTTGCTGTCACGGCAGGCGGCGTTCGTCACTGGCCAAGAGTTCGTGGTCGATGGCGGCATGACCCGCAAGATGATCTACACCTGAGCTTCAAGCTGCAAGCTGCAAGCTGCAAGCTGCAAGAGGGGACCGCAAGGTTCCTTCGTCATTTGTAGGGTTCAGAAATTCATCAAGCGACCCCATGCTTCTTCTTGCCACTTGCCACTTGCCACTTGCCACTTGCCACTTCTTCGAAAAAAATCCAACGGGGCTATTGACTTAGCTTCGCCACCTGCGTAAATTTCGCGGCCTCAGCGAAGCAAACGCAACAAGTAACATCGCGAGGGTGATTAGCTCAGCCGGGAGAGCATCTGCCTTACAAGCAGAGGGTCGGCGGTTCGATCCCGTCATCACCCACCACTTCCTGAGATGTTCCTGCCGCTTCAGGTTTCGCAAGAAGCCCAGAGCCAGAGAGGAACGCACTGCGCAGCGGTAGTTCAGTCGGTTAGAATACCGGCCTGTCACGCCGGGGGTCGCGGGTTCGAGTCCCGTCCGCTGCGCCATTTTTCAGTAACAGATGGGTGCCTGGCACCGGTCTGAAGCCACAAGGCCAACGCCTTGGGCTGATCCCAGTTTCAATCGGGCGCAAGCCTGAACGATACGCAGCGGTAGTTCAGTCGGTTAGAATACCGGCCTGTCACGCCGGGGGTCGCGGGTTCGAGTCCCGTCCGCTGCGCCATCTTCGTTTCAAGGTCCCTAGAACGCCTTGAAACAAACACGAGAGAAGCGATGATCCAGTCGCTTTTTTTGTGCCTGCCTCGCGGCCCTCGTGCCCCAAGGTCAGACCCAGTTTCAATCGGGCGCAAGCCTGAATGATACGCAGCGGTAGTTCAGTCGGTTAGAATACCGGCCTGTCACGCCGGGGGTCGCGGGTTCGAGTCCCGTCCGCTGCGCCATCTTCGCCCCAAGGCCCCATGAACGCCTTGAGGCAACGTCAAAGCGACCTTCGGGTCGCTTTTTTCGTTCTGGTACCTGGCTGTTATTGGCCTGGGCCCACATTTACACCAACCTTACAGGTTCTTCACCGACCAGTGGTTGGTGTGCTTGCCTGCTGTGTTGCACAATAGGCACCCTCTCGACATACCCGGAATACGCAATGACCAGATCTTCCGTCTTTGGTGCGCTCGGGCTGGCCCTGGTGCTGGCGGGCGTGAGCGGTTGTTCCTCGAAAAAAGCGGCTGTCTACGAGCACGAGAACTTCGCTGACTCGGGTACGTTCTCGCGCAGTTTCCCGGTAAGCGATGCCGGCTCTTGCGAGGCGGCGCGGCGCGCCTTGCTCAGCCAGGGCTACATCATCACCAGCAGCGGTGCCAACCAGGTAGTGGGCAACAAGAGCTTCCAGCAGAACAGCGAAAACCACCTGCAGATCAGCTTCAACGTTACCTGCGCGCCAGACGCGAGTGACGACCAGCACTCGACCATGTTCGCCAACGCCCTGCAGGACCGCTACGCGCTGAAAAAGTCCAACACCTCGGCCAGCCTGGGCGTGGGCGTGCTGGGGTCGGTGTCGATGCCGATTGGCTCCAGCGACGACTCGATGGTCAAGGTCGCGAGCGAGACGGTAACGGCGGCGCAATTCTACGATCGCTATTTTGCCTTGGTGGAAAGTTACCTGCCCAAGCCGAAGAAGGTCAGCAAAGCCAAGGTCGAAGCGCCAAAAGTGGAAAAGCCGGCGGTTACCCTGGGGCTGCCGGAGCAAGCGGCGGCGAACCCGCTGGCACCGACCCCGGCGGCAGCAGCGCCGGCACCCGCTGCTGAAACTACGCCCGCCGCGCAGGCCGCGCCTGTCACCGAAACGCAGCCCGCGCCAGCAGCGGCTGCCCCAGCCACGGAGGCGCCAGTGGCACCCGTGGTGGATGACAGCCAAGGTTCGCAGCCGCTGGCACCGCCGCCCGAAGCAGCGCCGATTCAGGTGCAGCAGGAAGCGCAGCCGGCCGAGGCAGCCACGGCCACGCCTTGATGCTTTAGCAGTGCTGGCCGCTGGCGGGCCCTGTCATACCCACAGGGCCAGCAGCGCGGCGGCCAACGCAGGTGGCATCACCAGCGCACCCAGGCACAGAAAACGCCATGCGCTGACATGTTCCCCCTCCCTGCGGATCGCCACCAGCCACAACAGGGTGGCCAGGGAGCCGGTAATCGACAGGTTCGGCCCCAGGTCGACGCCGATCAGCAAGGCTGCAGTGGTTTGCTGGGGCAGCGCCACCAGCGAGCCCATGGACCCGGCGATCAACCCGGTGGGCAGGTTGTTCATCAGGTTGCTGGCGATCGCTACACCCACGCCGCCGACCCAGCTGGCGGTAACCGGTGTTTGTGCGGACAGGCTGGCCAGTGCCTGGGCGAGGCGTTCGATCAGCCCGGTCTGTGCAACGGCTTCGACCAGTATGAACAGGCCTGCCACCAAGGGCAACACGCCCCAGGCCACGTGGCGCAGCACCGGCAGTGGGCTGCGTCGCTGCCACAGGTGGATCAGTGCCGTGGTCGCCACCCCGGCACAGAATGTTGGCAGCCCCAGCGCCCGGTCCAGTGCCGAGGCGCCCAGCAGCAACGCGCCGGTGACCACGATGCCCATTGCACACAGGCGGGCGCCAGTCGTCAGGGGCGCGCCGCTCACGCTCAGCGCCAGCGGTTGGCGGATCTGCCGGCGCTGAGTCACCCGCAGCACCCCATAGGTCAGGCAGATTGCGGCCAGGGAAGGCAGGCTGAACTGGCGTAGCCAGTCCAGCAGTGGCGGCATATGGCTGCCGAATACCACCAGGTTGGCAGGGTTGGAGATAGGCAGTACGAAACTCGCGGCGTTGGCGATGAAGGCGCAGATGAACAGGTAGGGCAGTGGGTCGGCCTTGGCGGCCTTGCACGCGGCATAGACTGCCGGGGTAAGGACCACGGCCGTGGCGTCGTTGGACAGGAACACCGTAACCAGCGTGCCCACCAGGAATACCAGGTCGAACAGCCGTTGCCCGGAACCCCGCGCATGCTGCACGGCATACCGTGCCAGCCAGTCGAACAGGCCTTCCTGGCGAGCGAGTTCGGCCAGTACCATCATGCCGATCAGAAACAGGTAGACGTCACCGCCTTCGGCCACCGCGGCCAGGGCCCGCCGAGGCGTCATCAGGCCAAGGCCGACCAGCAGCACCGCCCCGCCCATGGCCCAGACGTACTCCGGAACGCGCCATGGGCGCAAAATGACGCCGCAGGTCGCCAGTGCGGCGACCGCCCAGATGATCAATGCACTTTCACTGACCTGCATAAGGCGCTCAGTTTCCGACAGGGGTGGGCAGTGGCGCTGGCAGGCTGCGCGGGTGCGTTTCTGGCAGCGCCAGCACTACCAGGATGAAGGCGACCCCGGCGATACCGGCCAGGGTCAGGAACGCCGCATCGTAGCCCGCAGCCTGCACTACCAGCCCGGCGATGCCAGGGCTGAGCGCGGCGCCCAGCCCGAACACCGCGGTCAGCGCGCCAAGGCTCACATTGAATCGGCCGGTGCCTTCGGTCAGGTCCTTGACCACAATCGGGAACAGCGCACCGAAGATCCCGGCGCCGATGCCATCGAGCAGTTGCACGCCCACCAGCCAGAACGGGTTGTCAGACACCACGTAGAGCGCCCCGCGAAGCGGCAGTATCAGGAAACCGATCAGCAGGAACGGCTTGCGGCCCCAGTGTTCGGCCTTGGCGCCTACCAGCAGCGCCATGGGCACCATCACCAGTTGCGCGGCAACGATGCAGGCGGAGGTCAGCGGGGTGGCCAGCTGCAGGTCGACCTGCGAGAGCTTCTGGCTGACCAGTGGCAGCATGGCCGCGTTGGCCAGGTGAAACAGCGCGCAACACGCGGCGAATACCAGCAGGGTCCGGTTGTGCAGCAGTACCCGCAGCCCTGCAGGGGCGTCATCACCGCCAGGGCTATGCGCCAGGCCGCGAGCCAGTTGGTGATCGATGGCCGTGGCAGGCACGCAGCTCACCGCCACCACACTGGCCACGGTCAAGACGGCCATCAGGTAGAACACCACCACCGGGCCGAACAGGTAGGCCAGGCCGCCGGCCAGCAGCGCCGAACAGGCGTTGCCGGCATGGTTGAAGGTTTCGTTGCGGCCTACCCGGCGGGTAAAGGCCTTGGGGCCGCTGATGCCCAAGGATATGGCGGCAATCGCTGGCGCAAAGATCGAGCCCGCCAGGGCACTGATGGTCTGGGTCAGGGCTACCCCGCCGAACGAGGAAATCCACGGCAACAGCAGGCAGCTGCCAGTCACCAGCAGCGCAGCGATCACCACCACGGCACGCTTGGCTTTGGTACGGTCGATTAATGCCCCTGCCGGGGTTTGCGCCAACAGTGCAGCAATGCCTGCCAGGCTCATCACCAGGCCGATGCTTGCCGGTTGCCATTGATGCACCGCCAGCAGGTAGATGGCCAGGTATGGCCCAAGCCCGTCGCGCACATCTGCCAAAAAGAAGTTCAGCCAGTCGAGGGCGCCGTCGGGGGAAGCGGGAGAGCGTGGTTTGGCCAAGATGCAATCTCGAAAGGGATCATGGGGGGAGCGCACCTGCGGTGTGCGCCGGCCGCAACGGACAGGCACACAGCTTCGCCCGGGCCATGCTCGGTGGTCGTTATTCAATTGACAACTGGGTGGTGAAAAGCGCTTCGAAAACCGTACGTGAAACATTCTTAATGGCTGCTTCACGCCGCAGGCGCTTCCCGCTTCGCTAGCATGCCGTGCTTTTACTGCGGAGAAAACTCCAGTGTTTCGAATGTTGTCCTGTGCTGCTGTATTGGCATCTTCACTGACCTGCTCGCTCGCCCAGGCTGCGCCTGCCGAACCGGCGACCCTTACGGTCCTGAGCTCCGGTGGCATCATGGGCGCAATCCGGGAAGTGGCGCCTGCCTACGAGAAGAAATTCGGGGTCAAGCTGCAGGTGCTGGCCGCGCCTTCCATGGGCGAAACGCCACAGGCCATTCCCAACAGGCTTGCCCGTGCCGAGCCGGCGGACGTTGTGCTGATGGTGGGTGCTGCCTTGGACAAGCTGGTGGCGGGTGGCCAGGCTGACAAGAGCAGCCGGGTCGACCTGGGCCAATCGTTCATCGCCATGGCCGTGCGCCAAGGCCAGCCCAAGCCGGATATCAGCACCTTGCAGGGCTTGCGCGCCGTACTGCTCAACAGCAAATCCGTGGCGTACTCCGACAGCGCCAGCGGCGTCTACCTGTCCAAGACCCTGTTCCCCGGCATGCACCTGGGTGCTGGCTTCGCGGCCAAGGCCCACATGATTCCTGCCGAGCCGGTAGGCGCTGTGATCGCTCGCGGCCAGGCTGAAATCGGCTTCCAGCAGTTGAGCGAGCTCAAACCCGTCAAGGGCATCGATATCGTTGGCCTGATCCCGGCCGAAGCCCAGAAAATGACCCTGTATTCGGGCGCGGTGGTCAGCAACAGCCAGCACCATGCCGCCGCGCAGGCGCTGCTTGACTACCTGGCATCGCCACAAGCCGACGCAGCGATCGAGGACAGCGGCCTGAAGCCACTGCCCCATTCGCGCGGTTAGCGGCAGGGGGCGGCGCCATCGGGCCTGCTACAGGCTAAGATGCCCAAGGATAGCCCCCTATCGTTGAAAGAGAGCTGTATGGAGTTACGTCAACTTCGCTATTTCCTGAGTGTCCTGGAGCACGGCAGCCTTGGCAGGGCTGCGGTCGAGCTTGGCGTCGGTGCTTCGGCACTGAGCCAGCAATTGTCAAAGCTGGAAAGCGAGGTCTGTACCCGGTTGCTGACGCGCTCGAGCACCGGCGTGTCGCCGACTGCTGCGGGCCTGGCCTTCGAGTACCACGCGCGCCTGGCCCTGCGCCAGGCAGAGCACGCTGTGTTGGCCGCGCAAAGCGGCCGCATGAGCGGCTATGTCAGCGTGGGCCTGGCGCCGACTACAGCGTCGGTGCTGGGCCTGGCGCTGATCGACAAGATGCGTGAACGCTACCCCGACATCCGCCTGCACCTGGTGGAGATGCTCTCGGGCTACCTGGTGAACCAGCTCAACGCCAGGCACCTTGACCTTGCGGTGTTGTTCCAGGCAGAAGCGGGGCCGCGGCTGGATGTGCGGCCGCTGCTGACCGAGCGGCTGTTTGCACTCATCCCCGCCGCGCTGGTGCGCCCCGAATGGGGTGAATCGCTGACGTTGCAGCAGATCGCCACGCTGCCCTTGGTGATGCCCAGCACACAGCACGGCTTGCGCGCGACCCTGCGCGCGATCTTCGAGCGTGCCGGGCTGGAGGCCAACATTGTCATGGAAGTCGATGGCCTGTCGCTGCTGATGGATTGCGTTTGTGCGGGCCATGCCGCCACCCTGCAGCCGGGCGCCACGGTGGCCCGGGCGCACCAGGCGGGGTTGCGGGTCTATGCCATTGATGATGCCCAGGCGCAGCGCCGCAATGTGATGGTCAGCCTGGCCGACGACGAGCTGTCACCGGCTGCACTGGCGACCCGGATCGTGCTGCAGGAAGTGGCGCGGGCGCTGGTGGAGCAGGGGCGGTGGCCTGGCGCCCGGCTGCTCTGACGGTGGCCCGCTGCTTGCCCACCCTTTAGAAAAACTGAAGGCCCCCCCGGTGTCATCGCGTTTCGCCCCGCCCAGGCACTGATTAAAGTCCCTGGCCACGAGGAGCAGCCGACCATTCGGCGCTTCGTGACCTGGAGGCGAAATGATCGATGTGCTAGTCATCGGAGGGGGTAATGCCGCCCTCTGTGCCGCGCTGATGGCGCGCGAGGCCGGAGCCAGCGTGCTGCTGCTCGAGGCCGCACCCCGCGCCTGGCGTGGTGGCAATTCCCAACACACGCGCAACCTGCGCTGCATGCATGACGCCCCGCAGGGTGTGCTAGTCGAAGCATACCCCGAAGAGGAGTTCTGGCAGGACCTGCTCAAGGTCACCGGGGGCCAGACCGACGAAAAGCTCGCGCGCCTGGTGATCCGTGCCTCTGCCAGTTGCCGGGGCTGGATGCACCGGCATGGCGTGCATTTTCAGCCTTCCTTGTCCGGTGCGCTGCACACTGCCCGCACCAACGCGTTTTTCATGGGGGGTGGCAAGGCGCTGGTCAATGCCTATTTCCGCAGTGCCGAAAAGCTGGGCGTGCAGATACGCTACGACACGCCTGTGGCCGACATCGAGCTGGACAACGGCCGCTTCGTTGCGGCCCATGTGCCGGCGCGCGAGGTTCAGGGGCGCACCCTGCCGGGCGAACGTATCGAGGCGCGCAGTTGTGTGCTGGCGGCCGGTGGCTTCGAGTCCAACCGCCAGTGGTTGCGCGATGCCTGGGGGCAGAACGAGCGGGGCGAATGGCCTGCGGACAACTTCCTGATTCGTGGTACGCGGTTCAACGAAGGGGTGCTGTTGCGCCGCATGATCGAACAGGGTGCCGACACCATCGGCGACCCCACGCAAGCGCACATGGTGGCGATCGACGCCCGGGCGCCGCTTTACGACGGCGGCATCTGCACGCGTATCGACTGTGTGTCGCTGGGGGTGGTGGTCAACCGCGACGGCCAGCGCTTTTACGATGAAGGCGAGGATTTCTGGCCCAAGCGCTATGCCATCTGGGGCCGGCTGGTGGCTCAGCAGCCAGGGCAGGTGGGTTTCTCGATCATTGACCAGAAAGCCCTAGGTCGTTTCATGCCGCCAGTGTTCCCGGGCGCCCGCGCCGACACCCTGGAGGAGCTGGCGGCGTTGCTCGGTTTGCCCGTGCCGGCCTTCGTCGAGACGGTGCAGGCCTACAACCGCGCCTGCCGGGTCGGCAGCTTCGATCACACCCGCCTGGACGACTGCCACACCCAAGGCCTGCAACCGGTGAAAAGCCACTGGGCTCGGCCGCTCGACACGCCGCCTTACTACGGCTACCCGCTGCGCCCCGGCGTGACCTTCACCTACCTGGGGCTGCGCACCGATGAAACGGCGGCCGTGCATTTTGCCGGTCGGCCCAGCCCCAACCTGTTCGTCGCCGGCGAAATGATGGCGGGGAATGTGCTGGGCAAGGGCTACACGGCAGGTGTCGGCATGTCCATCGGCACTGCCTTCGGCCGCATCGCCGGCACCAGCGCCGCTGCCGCAACCGGCCACGACCATCCAGAACACGAGAACGACCATGACCGCGCAACTGCCTGAAGCACACCAGCCCGTCGCCCAACCCGCAGCACTTGAACTGATACCTGCGCTGAACCTGGAAGAGCAGGAAGTCGACCGGCAAATGCGTATCTGCAATGCCTGCCGCTACTGCGAGGGCTTTTGTGCCGTATTCCCGGCAATGACCCGTCGGCTTGAGTTCGGCAAGGCCGACATCCACTACCTGGCCAACCTGTGCCACAACTGTGGGGCCTGCCTGCATGCCTGCCAGTACGCCGACCCCCACGAATTTGCCGTGAACGTGCCCCAGGCCATGGCCAAGGTGCGTGGCCAGACCTACGTCGAGTACGCCTGGCCGGCCCGCTTCGGCCGGCTGTATCAGCACAACGGCAGCTACGTCGCCGTTGCCCTGTCGCTGGCCCTATCGCTGTTCCTGCTGCTGACCTTGTGGCTCAACGGCACGTTGTTGCCGGGGCGGCTGGCCGGAAACTTCTACGCGGTATTCCCGCACAACACCCTGGCATTGATGTTCGGTGGGGTATTCGCTGCGGCGGGCCTGGCGCTTGGGGTTGCGGTACGTCGCTTCTGGCGCGCTGTGTCGCCTGCAAACGCCCAGGCGCAACCCGCCCAAGGCGCCGTGCTGGAGGCAACCAGCGCGGTGTTGACCTTGAAGTACCTGGACGGTGGCCACGGCCAGGGCTGCAACAATGCCGATGACCGCTACACGCTGTGGCGCCGGCGCTTCCATCACATGACCTTCTACGGCTTCATGCTGTGCTTTGCCGCCACGGTGGTCGCTACCGGCTACCACTACCTGCTGGGCCAGCAGGCGCCATACCCGCTGCTCAGCGCGCCGGTGCTGCTGGGTACCCTGGGGGGTATCGGCCTGATCGTCGGCCCGCTCGGGTTGCTGGCGCTGAACCTGCGCCGGGCCCCGGAGCAGGGCGACGTCGCCCAGCGCCCCATGGACCGTGCCTTCATCCTGCTCCTGCTGCTGGTCAGCGCCAGTGGCCTTGCCTTGCTGGGCCTGCGTGATACTGCAGCGATGGCGATCGTGCTGGCGCTGCACCTGGGTACGGTCATGGCGCTGTTCATCACGTTGCCCTATGGCAAGTTCGCCCATGGGCTGTTCCGCTCGGCGGCCCTGCTCAAGTTCGCCATCGAGAAGCGCCGCCCCAACACCCTCGGCCTGGGCGGGGAATGACGATGAGTGCTGCCGCCCTGCACCCCTCGCTGCACCCAGGCCAACGCCAGGCTGACCGGTCAGCGGTTGGGCCACTTCTCCAGCAGGATCGAGACGAATTTTTCCGCCGCCGGCGACAGCGAGGCGCCACGCCGGTAGACCAGGCCCAGGGTGCGAGTGACCTCGGGTTCGGTCAGCGGCACGCTGACCAGCGTCGGGTGGTCGGCGTTGGGCATGGCCAGGCTGGGCATGGCCGACACGCCCAGCCCGGCTTCGACCATGCCCAGCGAGGTGGACAGGTGCTGCACTTCATAAAACCACTTGGGCCGCAGGTTGAGCCCGGACAGGGCGTGGTCCAGCAGCATTCGGTTGCCGCTCAGCCGGCCCACGCCAATCAGGCGGTAGTCGGCCAGTTCCGTCCAGGTCACGCATTCCCGGTTTGCCAGCTTGTGGTCGCGACGGCAAGCCAGCACGAAATGCTCCTGTACCAAAGAGACGAACTCGATGTCCGGGTGCTGGCCGCTCATCATGTTGATGCCGAAGTCGGCTTCACCGCGCAGCACGGCTTCAAGCCCGTCGTTGGCACTGAGGTCAAGCAGGCGGATACGGATCTTCGGGTATTGCTCGTTGTAGTCGCGAATCACCGACGGCAGGAAATAGAACGCGGCGGTGGGGATGCAGGCCAGGGTCACCTGGCCGGTCTGGCGCTCGGCCAGCTCGCGAATGCTCAGGATCGAGTCTTCGAAGTCATCCAGCAGGCGCCTGGCCTTGGGCAGGAAGTCGCGCCCGACACTGGTCAGGCTGACGCGACGGGTGGTGCGCTCAAGCAGGGACGTGCCCAACCCTTCTTCCAGCTTCTTGATCCGCCGGCTGAGCGCCGGCTGGGACAAATGCAGCGCTTCCGCAGCCTCGTGGAAACTGCCGAGTTCGGCGATTTTCACGAAAGATCGGATGTCTTGGAGTTCATATTCCATCTCGAATCGCTCTCTGGCCCCGGTGTTTAATTGATGCCTGGATCGGAATAATAGCTACGATATTTGCATTGGATTGATTTATCCATCCCTGTCAATCTTGTGTCCACAACATCAATGATGTCCATTGATCAACAAGAGTGCGAAATCATGCAACGAATTCCTTGCGTACTCATGCGCGGTGGCACCTCCAAGGGGCCGTTTTTCCACGCCTGGGACCTGCCTGCCAACGTGGTCGAGCGCGACGAATTACTGATCAACCTGATGGGCTCCGGGCATGAACTGGAGATCGACGGGATCGGTGGCGGTAGCCCGCAGACCAGCAAGGTGGCGATTGTAAGCCCTTCGCTGCATGCCGACGCTGACGTAGATTACCTGTTCGTGCAGGTCATGGTCGCGCAGCGCAGGGTCGACACCGCCCCTAACTGCGGCAACATGCTGTGCGCCGTTGGCCCGTTCGCCATCGAGCAAGGGTTGGTCAAGGGCCAGGAAGGCAAGACCCTGGTGCGCATCCGCAACCTCAACACCGGAACGTTCGTCAACTCGCTGGTGGAAACCCCCGGCGGGATCGTGCGTTACGAAGGCCGCACGGCGATCGATGGCGTTCCGGGCACTGCCGCCCCGGTGCAGCTGACGTTCCTCGATGCGGTTGGCAGCAAGACCGGCAAGCTGTTCCCGACCGGCCAGGCCACCGACGTGATCGACGGCGTACCGGTCACCTGCATCGACATGGCCATGCCGATGATGGTGGTCGAGGCCAGCCAGCTCGGTGTCACCGGTTCGGAAACGCCTGCCGAACTCGATGCCAACGAAGACCTGCTCAAGCGCCTGGAAGCGCTGCGCCTGAAGGCCGGCAAGGCCATGGGCCTGGGCGATGTCAGCGGGATGGTCATCCCCAAGCCGGTATTGGTTTCCAAGCCGCGCTATGACGGCACCCTGCAGGTTCGCTACTTCATGCCGCACAGCTGCCACCGCGCGCTGGCCATTACAGGTTCGATCGGGTTGGCCACTGCCTGTGTCAGCCCTGGCACCGTGATCGGTGAACTGCTGGGCGAGGGCGCCGAGCAATTGACCGAAGTGCGCCTGGAACACCCAAGCGGTGGCATCGATGTGGCATTGTCGCGCACCGGCGCCGATGGCAAGACCATCCAGGCCTCGGTGGTGCGAACTGCCCGACGGTTGTTCTCAGGTTTCGTTTACGCCCCTACATTCCGCAGATTGGCCGGGTAGCTCTGGCAGCCGTTCAGCTCCAAACAATTGCAACAAGCGCATCCGCACAATTTCAACAATGGGTGATGCCTCATGAGACTCGCCAAATCGCTGTACTTTCAGATCCTCTGCGCCGTCCTGCTGGGCGTAGTGGTCGGCCACTTCTGGGCGCAACAGGCTGTTGCGCTCAAGCCGCTGGGTGATGCTTTCATCAAGCTGATCAAGATGATGATTGCCCCGGTGGTGTTCTGCACCATCGTCACCGGCATCGCCGGCATGACCGACAAGCGCTCCTTGGGGCGCTTGATGAGCAAGACATTGCTGTTGTTCCTGGGCCTGACCGTGGTCAGCCTGATGATCGGCCTGGCGGCGGTGTACCTGTTCCGCCCGGGCGTCGGCATGAACATCGACCCTGCGACCCTCAGCACTGCCGGGCTGAGCCAGTACGCTGCGTCGGCGGCCAAGCTCAGCGTGGTCGACTTCTTCATGCACATCATCCCGGACACCTTCATCGGTGCGTTCAACAAGGGTGAGGTGCTGCCGGTGCTGTTCATCGCCGTGCTCAGCGGTTTTGCCCTGTCGTCCATGGGCGAGAAGGGCAAGCCGGTACTGAATGTGCTGGAATCGGCCTCGACCATGGTGTTCCGCATCTTCGGCTACCTGATGCGCTTCGCCCCCATCGGCGCCTTCGGTGCACTGGCGTTCACGGTCGGCCAGTACGGCGTGACCTCGCTGGGTGCCTTGGCCAAGCTGGTCGGTACGCTGTATATCGCCTGTGCGTTCTTCGTGCTGGTGGTGCTCGGCGGCATCTGCCGTGCCTATGGCTTCAGCCTGTGGAAGCTGCTGCGCTACTTCCGCGAGGAGTTCCTGGTGGTGCTCGGCACGTCCTCCACCGAGCCGGTGCTGCCGCGCATGCTGGAGAAGCTGGAGAAACTGGGCTGCAAGAAGGGCGTGGTCGGGCTGGTGCTGCCTACCGGCTATTCCTTCAACCTCGACGGCACGGCCATCTACCTGTCGCTGGCCGCGGTGTTCATCGCCCAGGCCTGCAACATCGACCTGACCCTTGGCCAGACGGTGACCATGCTGGCGATCATGCTGCTGTCGTCCAAAGGGGCAGCAGGCGTGACCGGCAGTGGTTTCGTGGCCCTGGCCTCGACCCTCACCGTGATCCACGACATCCCGCTCGCCGGGCTTGCCTTGCTGATCGGTATCGACCGCTTCATGTCCGAAGCGCGCGCCCTGACCAGCCTGGCCAGCAACGCCGTCGCGACCGTGGTCATCTCCCTGTCGGAGAATGCCTGTGACCGAAAAACGCTGCTGCGCCGCCTGAACGGGATCCCGGCCGCTGCAGACGAGACCGACACGGCGCAGGCCGACTGGGCTGCAGAGCCTCGGCACCACGGCTGAATACCTTTTCCATCTGTCCTCGCTGACTTGAAATCCCACCCAGCACCCTGACGGTGCGGGTGGGGTAGGGGGCCGTCTGCCCTGCTGGCGGCCGCAACACAATAAAAACAAGAGAAAAAACCATGCTCGCACTCCTGGGCCTGATCATGGTGGTGACCTTCACCTACCTGATCATGAGTAAACGCCTGTCACCCATCGTGGCGCTCACCGTCGTACCGATTGTCTTCGCAGTGATCGGTGGCTTTGCCCCCGAACTGGGCAAGATGATGCTCGATGGCTTGAAAATGGTGGCACCGTCAGCCGCACTGCTGTTGTTCGCCATCCTGTTCTTCGGCCTGATGATCGATGCCGGCCTGTTCGACCCGCTGATCCGCAAGATCCTCAAGCGCGTCAATGGCGACCCGGTCAAGATCGCCATCGGCACCGCGCTGTTGTCGCTGGTGGTAGCGCTGGACGGTGACGGCACCACCACGTACATGATCACGTGCGCTGCCATGCTGCCGTTGTACCGTCGCATCGGCATGAACCCGATGATCCTGGCCACGGTATCGATGCTGTCGCTGAGTATCATGAGTGGCATGAGCCCCTGGGGCGGGCCGGCGACCCGAGCCATTGCCGCGTTGGGCCTGGACGCCACCGAATACTTCATCCCGATGTTGCCGACCGTGATCGGTGGCGCTGCCTGGGTGGTGTTCACCGCCTTCCTGCTGGGCCGTGCCGAGCGTCGCCGCATCGGGAACACCGCCCTGGAGTCGGGTGGTGGCAATTGCTACATCAAGGAAATCCTCGGCGACGCTCCCCACAAGCGTCCACGTCTGGCCTATGTGAACCTGGCCCTGGTGATCGCCGTGATGACCGCGTTGGTCTTCGGGGTAATGCACGCAGCGATCCTCTTCATGATCGGCTTCGTCGCCGCGCTGATGATCAACTACCCACAACTGGACCTGCAGAAAGAACGCATCCTCGCCCATTCGGGCAATGCCATGACCGTGGTGTTGCTGGTATTTGCCGCAGGTATCTTCGCTGGGATCTTCTCGGGCACCAAGATGGTCGACGCCCTGGCGCAGACCCTGGTCGACTGGATTCCTGCCGCCTGGAGCCACTGGTTCCCACTGGTGGTGGCCCTGACCAGCATGCCATTGACCTTCGTGCTGTCGAACGACGCCTACTACTTTGGCGTGGTACCGATCCTGGCTAATGCCGCGACCGCCTATGGCATCGACCCGATTGAAATCGCCCGCGCCTCGGTGCTGGGCCAGCCGGTGCACCTGATGAGCCCACTGGTGGCCTCGACCCTGCTGTTGGTGGGGATGGTCGACCGCGACATCGGTGACTTCCAGAAAGCCACGGTGAAATGGGCGGTGCTCACATCGTTGGTGATCACTGCGCTGGCGCTGGCCACCGGTGCCTTGTCCTTCTTCGTCTGAACTGCTTCGGGCGCCGACCGGCGCCCCGCTCACCCAAAAACAACAATAGAGTATCAATCATGTCCCGAGCTGTTTTCCGTGGGGCCACCTGTGGCCTGCTGTGCGGCTGGCTGCCTGTGGCCGGCGCCGCCGGTTTCGTCGACGATAGCAAGCTGAAGCTGCAACTGCGCAATGTGTACTTCAACGAAAACTTTCGCGACGAACAGGGCATGAGCCCGCGCGCCGCTGCCACCGCCAAGAGCGAGCGTGTGGAATGGGCGCAGGGCTTCCTGCTCGACTATCAGTCCGGCTTCACCCAGGGCCCCCTGGGGCTGGGGCTCGACGCCATGGGGCTGCTCGGCGTTCGGCTCGATTCGGGCCGAGGCCGCAGCGGTACCGGTTTGCTGCCGACGCATGACGATGGC
This sequence comes from Pseudomonas sp. UBA6699, assembly GCF_002454615.1. Classification (NCBI taxonomy): domain Bacteria; kingdom Pseudomonadati; phylum Pseudomonadota; class Gammaproteobacteria; order Pseudomonadales; family Pseudomonadaceae; genus Pseudomonas; species Pseudomonas sp. UBA6699. The sequence continues at coordinate 20,139 of NZ_DKJF01000041.1, read as the reverse complement.
CGCGCCGCTGACGAGTTTGCCAGTGCCGGCGTGACGGCCAAGGCGCGCCTGGGGCAGACCGTGGTCAAGCATGGCACCTTGCTGCCGAAAACCCCGGTGCTGATCTACAACGATGCCCGCTTGTTGCCGCAAACCTACCAAGGCACCCAGCTGACCAGCACCGACATCGACAACCTGACCCTGACTGCCGGGCACCTGAACCGCTTCAAGCTGCGCGACTCCTCTGACAGCACTGGCCTGTACCTGGACGGTTACAGCGGTGACGAGTCTGGCGATTTCAACTTTGCCGGCGCCGACTACGCCGTCAACAAGCAGTTGAAGTTGAGCTATTTCCACGGCCAGCTGGAACACTTCTACCGCCAGGACTTTGCCGGGTTGATCTACGACCTGCCCCTGGCCGGCGGCGTGCTCACCACCGACTTGCGCTATTTCAACAGCCGCGACAGCGGCGCTGCCCGGGGCGGCGAAATCGACAATGACATGTTTAGCGGGCAACTGTCGTACACCCATTCCGGGCACACATTCGGGGGTGGCTACCAGGTGCTCGACGGCAAGGCCGGGCTGCCCTACATCAGCGGCGCCACGGTGTACTCGTTCAGTAACGTGGGTATCGGCAAGTTCATCGAGGAAGAGGAGAAAACCTGGATGGCCAGCTATGCCTACAACTTCGCTGCGGCAGGCATCCCAGGGCTTACCTTCATGACCCGCTACCTGAGCGGGGATAACGGGCGCTCGGCTGACGCTGGGCTGAGCGAGTGGGAGCGCGACATGGAGCTTGCCTACGTGGTGCAATCCGGGCCGGTCAAGGGCCTTGGCGTGAAGCTGCGCAACTACGTGTACCGCTCCGACTTCTCCCGCGGGCGTGACAGCAACCGCATCTACCTGACCTACGACATCGCCCTCTGGTAAGGGCTGAGCGCCGCAGTCAGCCCTGGCGGGTCAGCCTGAGTGGCCGGCCGCGCCGGGGCGACGTGCAGGCGGTTGCGCGGCCATGTGGGTTCAGGTGTTGGTCGGTATGTTTGCCCCAGGCATGCTGCCGTGGCCCAGGTTGCGTTCGACGTGGCGCACGGTTTTTGCCAATGTGTGTTTGATGTTCGGGTGAGTGAGCTGATACCTGCGTTCCAGTTGTTCGCTGAAACTCAGGTCGAAGCGCTGCGGCTGGATGAAGTTCAGCGACTCGGGGCTGATTGCCAGGCGGGTCGCTACTCCAGGAATTGCCAACAACCACTTCAGCACGCCTATCGGCACATGGTGGCGCGGGGCTTTTACCTGCAGGGTGGCGGCGATATCCTCCAGCAAGCCTTGCAGGTTAGGGGTGTGCGGGTCGAGTGCAAGCACCTGGCGGTTGGCCATTGAAGGGTCGAATGCCACGCAAGCCATCAGGGTAACCAGGTAGTCGACGCTGACCAGTGGCAGCCAATGGCTGGGCGAACCCGGAATGGCCTTGAACCGGCCCAACGCCAGGCCGCTAATCAGTGCTGCCAACGGCTGCCCGTCGAGGATGTGCCCGCGCTCACTGTCGCCGCAGACCGTGGCTGGGTGAACGATCGAGTACGCTGCGCCCGCACCTTGCATGTAGCGGATGACGGCGAAATGCGCTTCCAGCTTGCTCGCCTCATAACCGCCTACGCGGCGGTAAACCGCGGGCCAGTCGGTATGTTCCGGGTGCTCGTGATCCACTCCGATGCTGGCCAGGTGGCTGAAATTCTGCAGCATGTAGCCGCCCACCATCAGCAGGCGGGTGCCCTGGCTAGCCGCCAGCTGCGCTACCCGCAGCGCACCTTGCACATTCACGGCACGGGCATGTTCCAGGGAAAGCCCCCAGGTGAAGTGCGCCGCGAGGTGGAACACCACTGCGGCAGCCGACACGCGTTGGCGGTCGGCTTCGCTGAGCCCAAGGCCTTCTGTGCCGATATCGCCGGCAACTGCCTGTACGCCTGCAGGCTTGCCCCCCAGGCGGCCTACCTTTTCACGGAGCCGGGCGAGGTTTTCCGGGTGGCGCATCAGCACCCGCACGGTGTGCCCGGTGGCGGTGAGCCGCGCCAGTAGATGCTGGCCGATAAAACCACTGCCGCCGGTAACGAAGCATTCCACGCTCATGTCAGTTTCCTTGTCTGCAAGATGGGCGCAGGGTAGGGTGTAGAGCGCACTCTAAGGTCAAGGGGTTTTGTGCCATGAACATCGGGGAGCTGGAGCGCCGCAGCGGCGTCGGCCGCCATGCGTTGCGCTATTACGAGCAGCTCGGGCTGATCGTGGCCCAGCGGCAAGCCAACAATTATCGCAGCTACAGCGAGCAGGCCGTCGCTTACCTGAACTTCGTGCAAACTGCCCAGCGGGGCGGTTTCACGCTTGCCGAAATAGGGGAGATACTGGCTGCCAGGCGCGGCAATACCCTCGATTGCGTGCAGGGTGCACTGCTGGTCACTGGCAAAATGGCTGAAATCCAGGCCAAGATTCAGACGCTGCAGGCCGCATATGAGGTGCTTGATAGCAAGCGTGCCAAGCTCGTCGCCAGTGCTATTGCGACTGGGCTGACAATTCCTGAAAACATTTCCGCTGGCGCCTGAACGCCTGTCCTCCTAAAAAGGATTTTGTGGTACTCGAGCAGCGTTGCATCGCGTTTTCACTGGAACGATGGCCGCGTTGCCTGATCATAAGCTTGTCATCATTGCGTCATGCCACTGGCTTAGCATGACGGCGATAACTACGAAGATGAAATGAGTAAAGAGGGAGCAGGACCATGGATGAATACCAGGAAGAACTACTCGAATCCCAAGCCTACGAGCTGGACACCCCGGAACCGGCCGACGACGCCACCGAGCTTTGACCTGCCCGCCGCTGGCTGCGGCGAAACTCTCCCGGCGTAAGGCCCGTCCAGCGCTTGAACGCGCGCTGGAAGGCCTCGGCCGAAGCGAACCCCAATAAATAAGCAATCTCGCCGAACGCCAGTTCCGTATCACGGATGTAGGTCTCGGCCAGGTCGCGTCGTGTTTCATTGAGCAGGTCACGAAACCGCGTGCCTTCTTCGGCCAGCTTGCGCCGCAGTGTCCAGGTGGGCAGTTGCAAGTGCAGGGCTACCTCGACCAGGTCCGGTTCGCGGCCACCGTTGAGTAATGGGCCAAGCAGGTGGGTGATGCGCTCACCCAGGCTGCGCACCCGCGTGCGCTGCAGCATGTCTGCTTCACACAACTGCAGCAGGTGCTGCCAGGTGCTGGGGCAGTGCCTGGGGTTGGCCAACTGCAAGGTGGCGCGGCTCAGGCGCAATTGATTACCGTCGGCAGCGAACTGCACCGGGGTGCTGCACAGCGCCTGGTACTGCGCGGCGTAGGCGGGGGCGGCAAATTCGATTTCGAGGCGCTCGGCCTGCAGCGCAACGCCCGCCAGGTCGGCCAGTTGAGCCAGCCAGCCTGCCAGCACCGAGTCCACCACAAAGCGGTTGTAGGCGTTGTAGGGGCTGATGGAGTAGAAACGCAGCCAGGCACCTTCGGCGTCTTCATGAAAGCTGGAGTGGCCGCGGTAGTTGGCGGCGTACAGCGGTTCGAAGCGCAGCAAGGTGCGCGCGGCTTCCCCCACGGTAGGCGCCTGGGCTGCAGTGACCCCCGCCAGGCCCGCCTGGGCCAGCCGGCTCAGGCGGCCCATGTGCAAGCCCAGCGCGGCTTCGCCACATTGTTCGATGGCCGCATGGCCCAGGTGCATGTAGCGCGGGATCGAAAGGCGCGCATTGGCTTCGCTCAGGCGCGGTGCCTCCAGCCCATAGCGGCGCAGCAGCGGTTCGGGGGCGTGGCCCAGTTCGCGCAGGGCTTCGATCAGCGGCTGAACAAAGCCGACCGACAGCTCGCCCAGGCGCACGCGGGGGCGGGCCATGGCCTTACAACCACAGGTTCAGCAGGCGGGCGCCGGGGCTCGGCGTGCCTGCCAGCAACTCACCGGCCTGGCGGGCGAAGCCTTGGCCGTCACTGCCGTGTTCCCAGAACTGCCCCCGCATGAACACGCTCATGCTGCTGACCCTGGCCCCGGCCGCCTCGGTCAGGCGTTGCCAAGCCGTTTGTTCACTGACCTGGCCGCGCTGCACGGCCAGCCCGGCACTGGCCGCCTGGTGGCGGTTGCCACGCCAGGGGGCTTGCCAGCTGCCTTTGCCGCTGAGAAACACCGGGTTGGCTACCAGCTGCACGCCCTGGCTGGCCAGTTGCTGATGGTTCTGCGGGTACCAGCTGTCACTGCCCACCAGCACGCCCAGGCGCCCGGCGGGGGTTTGCACGACCTGCAGCGGATAATCGCGGCCCTCCTGCACATAACGGCGCATGTCACTGTCGGGGTATTGCTGGCGTTGCGGTTGGCCGAGCAGGGAACCGTCACCGGCGAACACCACGCTGCTGTTGAACAGTGCGCCACGCCCGGCATGCAGCACGCCTTGTTGCACATAGGGGGCGGGCAGCACGATGGAGCCGGCCACCAGGGTCACGCCAAACTCCTTGGCCAGGCCACCGAACAGCTGTTGATAGTCGGCAGCCATCTGCTCGGCCTTCATGCGCAGGTGGGCGTCGGCACGCCGGTCGTCGCCCTCGGCCGCTACCATGGCCAGCGCGTAGCGCAGCGGGTTGCTCAGTTCCAGCCATTGCTGGGCCTCGCGGCTCTGGGTGACCTGGTACAGCTCGTTCTTTTCGCCTCGTGCCCACAGCCAGGTACCGATGTGTTCCGGCAGCACGACCACGGTGCGCGGGCCGACCAGGCCCTGGGCGCGCGCCTGCTCCAGGTAGGCGGCCAGCTTGCGGTGCAGGCGTTGCAGGTTCTGGTAGTCGCTAGGGAACAGCAATGGCTCGATACCCAGCAGGTTGCCGCGGTCGCCCGGCACGCCATGGTTCAACGACAGTTCGATGCGCAGGTCGGACAGGTAGTGGCCTTCCGGGCGCTGCTGGCTCCAGAAACCGTAGCCGCAGAGCGCGGCGATCATTACCAGCGCCAGGGCGCTTGCCAGAAGTTTTCGCATGAAACAGAACGGCACATTGGCTGACGAAGGCTATCTAGGGTAAGCGCCCTGTTTGCCAGGATCAATAACTTGTCAGTTTCGATCATTGAGCCAATTCAAACGGCTGTTTAATGTCGCTGACAGACAAACGACGGAGGCCCGCCATTCGGTGAGGCGCCCGCACACCGTGAATCACGCCACCTGGGGACTTTTCCATGGCCGCCGAACGTTACCCGCACCTGCTTGCCCCGCTGGACCTTGGCTTCACCACCTTGCGCAACCGCACCCTGATGGGCTCGATGCACACCGGCCTCGAGGAGCGTCCCGGGGGGTTCGAGCGCATGGCGGCCTACTTTGCCGAGCGTGCCCGGGGCGGCGTTGGCCTGATGGTCACGGGCGGTATTGCGCCCAATGATGAAGGCGGGGTGTATTCCGGCGCGGCCAAACTCAGCACCGAGGCGGAGGCCGACCAGCACCGCATCGTCACCGAGGCGGTGCACGCCGCCGGTGGCAAGATCTGCCTGCAAATCCTGCATGCCGGGCGCTATGCCTATAGCCCACGGCAGGTGGCACCCAGCGCGATACAGGCGCCGATCAACCCGTTCAAGCCCAAGGAGCTGGACGAGCAAGGCATCGAGAAGCAGATCGCCGACTTCGTCAATTGCGCAGTGCTGGCCCAGCGTGCCGGTTATGACGGCGTCGAAATCATGGGTTCGGAAGGTTACTTCATCAACCAGTTTCTCGCCGCCCACACCAACCAGCGCACCGACCGTTGGGGCGGCAGCTACGAAAACCGCATGCGCCTGGCGGTGGAAATCGTCAGCCGGGTACGCGCGGCAGTAGGGCCGAACTTCATCATCATCTTCCGCCTGTCGATGCTCGACCTGGTCGAGGGCGGCAGCGACTGGGCGGAAATCGAGCAGTTGGCCAAGGCCATCGAGCAGGCCGGCGCTACCCTGATCAACACCGGGATCGGCTGGCATGAGGCGCGGATCCCGACCATCGCCACCAAGGTCCCGCGCGCGGCGTTCAGCAAGGTCACGGCCAAGCTGCGGGGCGTGGTGAACATTCCGCTGATTACCACCAACCGCATCAACACCCCGGAAGTGGCCGAGGCGGTGCTGGCCGAAGGGGATGCCGACATGGTTTCGATGGCTCGGCCGTTCCTGGCCGACCCGGATTTCGTCAACAAGGCTGCTGCCGGTCGTGCCGACGAAATCAATACCTGCATCGGTTGCAACCAGGCCTGCCTGGACCACACCTTCGGCGGCAAGCTGACCAGTTGCCTGGTCAACCCGCGGGCCTGCCACGAAACCGAGCTCAATTACCTGCCTGCGCCAGCGCCGAAGCGCATTGCCGTGGTCGGCGCCGGCCCGGCGGGCCTGGCCGCCGCCACCGTTGCCGCCGAGCGCGGGCATCACGTGACGCTGTTCGACGCTGCCAGCGAAATTGGCGGCCAGTTCAATGTCGCCAAGCGCGTCCCGGGCAAGGAAGAGTTCTTCGAAACGCTGCGCTACTTCCGCAACAAGCTGCAAAGCACAGGCGTCGACCTGCACCTCAATACCCGCGTGGATGTGCAGGCGCTGGTGCAGGGCGGCTATGACGAGATCATCCTGGCCACTGGCATTGCCCCGCGCACTCCGGCCATCCCCGGGGTCGAGCATGCCAAGGTGCTCAGCTACCTGGATGTACTGCTTGAGCGCAAGCCGGTGGGCAAGGCGGTCGCCGTGATCGGGGCCGGCGGTATCGGTTTTGATGTATCCGAATACCTGGTGCAGGAAGGGCGGGCCAGCAGCCTGGACCGTGATGCGTTCTGGAAGGAGTGGGGCATCGATACCCGGCTTGAGGCACGCGGCGGCGTTGCCGGCATCAAGGCCGAGCCGCATGCGCCGGCGCGTCAGGTGTTCCTGCTGCAGCGCAAGGCATCGAAGGTGGGGGACGGGTTGGGCAAGACCACCGGCTGGATCCACCGCACCGGCTTGAAGAACAAGCGCGTGCAGATGCTCAACAGTGTCGAGTACCTGGGCATAGACGATGCCGGTTTGCACATTCGCGTGGCGGGCGGTGAGCCGCAGGTGTTGGCCGTGGACAACGTCGTGATCTGCGCCGGGCAGGAGCCGCTGCGCGAACTGCAGGATGGGTTGGTGGCTGCGGGGCAATCGGTGCATTTGATCGGCGGCGCCGACGTGGCGGCCGAGCTGGATGCCAAGCGGGCGATCAACCAAGGGTCGCGGCTGGCGGCGCAGCTCTGAGATCGGCCCGGGGCAGCCCACAGGCGCTGCCCCGGGCTTTGCCTGTAAACTGCGATCCATGCATGCATTCGACCTTCCTCAAGCCCCACTGCAACGCTTGAGCCTGCCGTGGTTGCAACACGCCCAGGTACAGGTTGCCATTCTGCGCCTGGACCTGATCGATCCGCTGATCAGCGGCAACAAGTGGTTCAAGCTCCGCCACCACCTGCAGCAGGCCGCCACAGGCAATGCCCCCGGGCTGATCAGCCTGGGTGGCAACCACTCCAACCACCTGCATGCGCTGGCTGCGGCCGGCAAGCGGTTTGGCTTCGCCACTGCCGGCCTGCTACGCGGCCATGCCCAGGACACGCCCACCGTACGGGACCTGCAGGCGCTGGGCATGCACCTGCACTGGCTGGGTTATGGCGGCTACCGCGCACGCCACCAGCCCGGTTTCTGGGAACCTTGGCAAGCGCGCTATCCGGGCTGGCAGTGCATTCCCGAAGGCGGCGGTGGGCTGGTTGGCGCGCAGGGCTGCGCGCTGATCGTGCAGCAGGCGCAGGCGCAGATCTCGGCCCTGGGCTGGCCGGACTACGATGGCTGGTGGTTGGCTGCCGGAACAGGCACTACCGTGGCTGGCCTGGCCATGGCCGAGGCGGGCGCGCGTACCGTGCATGGCGCCTTGGCGGTACCTGCAGACCATGGGGTGGCGCAAGGGGTGGCAGCGCTGGCGGGCGCACATGGCTACCAGCTACATGAGGCCTGCCGAGGTGGGTTTGCCCGGTTCGACGACGAACTGCTGGCCTTCATCGCCGACTGCGAGCTGCACACGGGGGTGCCGCTGGAAGCGCTCTATACCGGCAAGGCCCTGTTGGCCCTGCGCGATCATGTCGCCGCCGGGCTGTTGGCGCCCGGCAGCCGCATGATCTTCGTGCATACCGGCGGCCTGCAAGGCCGACGTGGTTACTTGTAGGGCAGCATGCGCAACAGGGTGTTGTCGCGCACCACATAGTGGTGGTAAAGCCCGGCCAGCGCATGCAGGCCGATCAGCCAGTAGCCCCAACTGCCGACGCGCTCGTGCCAGCCCTTGATGAACTTGGCCTGGTCCGGGTTCGGGCCGATCAGGTGCGGCAGCTCAAGGCCGAAGAAAGGTACCGGTTTGTCGGCGGCGCTGAGGATCAGCCAGCCGGCCAGCGGCATGCCGATCATCAGCAGGTACAGTGCCAGGTGCATCAGGTGGGCAAGGCCGGTCTGCCAGGCGGGCGGCTTGGGCAGGATCGGCGGGGTAGGCCGGCTCAGGCGCATCGCCAGGCGCAACCAGACCAGCACGAAGACACTGAGGCCAAGCATGAAGTGCAGGTCTTTCATCAGGTTGCGCTCGGCGCTGTCCTTGGGGAACAGGCCACGCAGTTCGATAAGGGCGTAGACAGCGGCCAGCAGCACCAGCATCAGCCAGTGCAGGGCAATGGACAGGCGTGCGTAATGCGGTGCTGGGGTGGATGAAACCATGATCAGTCCTCGTCATCAGGTTTGGATAGCGCTCTTGTTGGCGCTCAGGTGTCACTTTAATGGCTACCGGCAGCAGATAGTTGCGCCAGGCCTGTGAAAATTGTGTTGCCTGCACGGGCTTTTGTGCGGGCCAGCCTTGATCTGCGTCAATCACTGCGTAGCTGCGGCCAATTGTCAGCCACCAGAAACACCCGTTCGGCTTCCTGCCAGGCGCCATCGGCCTCCTGCTCAAGCCTTACCAGCAGTTGCGCCGGGGCCTGCGGGTCCAGCACATGCAGCCACGCTGCAAACTGCTCTGCCTGCCAGCATAGCGCCGCTTCGACCCGCGCTGGCGCCAGCCATGCGCTGCGCGGCAGCGGTTGCCAGCGCTCGCCAACCGCCATCGCCCAATCCCGCCGCCTGACCCAGCGCCCGCGCAGGTGCTGCGGGTTGGCGCCTTCCGGTTCCTCGGCATGCCCAGGCCACGGATAGAACAGATAGCCCCCCAGCCACATATGCGCCTGCACCTGCTGCGCCCCAAGCCGGGCCAGCGCCTGCTGGCTGTGCGCCCCCCGCGACATCGGCAACTGGTGCTGCGCCAGGTGGGCCAGCTTGGCCCCTAGCCGGTCATGACAGCCTGGCCCCAGCCAGGCCTGGGTATCGTGCCCGCCACCGGGCGGGCCCAGGTACAGCTTGATCGCCAATTCCAGGTGGTGGACCCCGTCAGCATCACGCAGCAGCACATCCAGCTCGCCCAAGGTCAGGCCGCCCTCGCGAATGGCCAAGTTGGCGGCCAGCAGTTCAATGCCCGGTGCGTGGCGCAGGGCGAATTGCCACAGGCGTTCGTAGTAAAGCCCCAGGCGCCGGCTGCCCAGTTTCGCCAGCCAGTCGCGCAGCGGATGGTCATCCTTCTCCAGCGCCCGCAGCCACTGCTCCAGGCGGTGCGGCTGCTGTGCCCACAGGCTGCCCGCCAGCGGGTGGCGCTGAGGGCAGGGCGCGCCAGCGAGCAAGGGCGGCGACAGCACTGCCCAGGCCAGGTCGCGTACGGCCGGGCGCTGCAGTTGCCGGGGCAGATCGTGGAGTTGGCTGAAGGGTGTCATCCTGCGAGCATAGCCGGTTTGCCGCTGCCCGGTGGTTTCGCCCATAATCGGCGCATCGTCACCCGCCGCAGAGCCTTGCAGGAGCCCCATGGAGCAATTTCGCAATATCGGTATCATCGGTCGCCTCGGTAGCTCGCAGGTGCTCGACACCATCCGCCGACTGAAAAAATTCCTCCTCGACCGCCACCTGCACGTGATTCTCGAGGACACCATTGCCGAAGTGCTGCCCGGGCATGGCTTGCAGACCTCCACGCGCAAGCTGCTGGGCGAAGTCTGCGACCTGGTCATCGTGGTGGGTGGCGACGGCAGCCTGCTCGGCGCCGCCCGGGCCCTGGCCCGTCACAACATTCCGGTGCTGGGCATCAACCGGGGTAACCTGGGCTTTCTCACCGACATCCGCCCCGACGAACTGGAAGAAAAAGTCGCCGAGGTGCTCGACGGCCACTACCTGGTGGAAAACCGCTTCCTGTTGCAGGCCGAGGTCCGCCGCCATCACGAAGCCATTGGCCAGGGCGATGCGCTGAACGACGTGGTGCTGCACCCAGGCAAGTCCACGCGCATGATCGAGTTCGAAATCTATATCGACGGCCAGTTCGTCTGCAGCCAGAAGGCCGACGGCCTGATCGTTGCCACCCCCACCGGCTCCACCGCCTACGCGTTGTCGGCTGGCGGCCCGATCATGCACCCCAAGCTGGACGCCATCGTCATCGTGCCAATGTACCCGCACACCCTGTCTGGGCGGCCGATCGTGGTCGACGGCAACAGCGAGCTGAAGATCGTGGTGTCCAAGGACTTGCAGATCTACCCGCAGGTTTCCTGTGATGGCCAGAACCATTTCACCTGCGCCCCCGGCGACACCATCACGGTCAGCAAAAAACCGCAGAAGCTGCGCCTGATCCACCCGCTCGACCACAATTACTACGAGGTCTGCCGCACCAAGCTTGGTTGGGGCAGCCGCCTGGGGAGCAGTGACGACTGATGCTCGACCCGGCGCGCAGTTTCGACATCATCGGCGACGTGCACGGTTGTGCGCATACCCTTGAACGCCTGCTCGATACCCTCGGCTACAAGCGCGTGGCCGGCGTGTGGCGCCACCCACGGCGCCAGGCGCTGTTCCTCGGCGACATCGTCGACCGTGGGCCACGCATCCGCGAGGCCCTGCACCTCGTCCACGACATGGTTGAGGCTGGCCAGGCGTTCTGCATCATGGGCAACCACGAGTACAACGCCTTGGGCTGGGTGACGCCGGCGCTGCCCGGCAGCGGCAAGGCCTTCGTCCGCGAGCACACCCCGCGGCACGCCCGGCTGATCGACGAAACCCTGGCCCAGTTCGCCCAGCACCCCGCTGACTGGCACGACTTCGTCAACTGGTTCTACCAACTGCCGTTGTTCATCGATGCCGGGCGTTTCCGCCTGGTACACGCCTGCTGGGACCGACAACTGATCGAGCCGCTGCGCCAGCAGTACCCCGACGGGCGCATCGATGAGCACTTCATCCAGGCTTCTGCCGTGAGCAACAGCTTCGCCGCCACCGTGTGCAACCGCCTGTTGCGCGGTACCGACATGCGCCTGCCCGACGGCCTGACCTTGACCGGCGGCGACGGCCTGACGCGCGCCTTCTTCCGCACCAAGTTCTGGGAGGAAGACCCGCAAACCTACGGCGACATCGTGTTCCAGCCTGATGCCCTGCCGGCCGAGGTGGCCAATGCGCCGCTCAGCCACAGCCAGAAAAATGCCTTGCTGCGTTATGCCGAAGACGAGCCGATGCTGTTCGTCGGCCACTACTGGCGCAGCGGCCACCCCGCGCCGATTCGCCCCAACCTGGCCTGCCTGGACTACAGCGCGGTGCTGTACGGCAAGCTGGCGGCCTACCGGCTGGATGACGAAACCCGCATCGACCCGCACAAGTTCGTGTGGGTCGACGTAGACCGCCCACAGGCCAACCAATGAGCATAATCGAAGTGATGCGCCTGCCGCTGTCGGTCGACCTCAGCGGCTTCATTCACATGCTGCAGCGCCTGCAGGTGCCGCACCGGGTCAGCGAAGAGGGGGACGTGCAGGTACTCTGGGCGCCCGACACCCTGGCCGAAGACGTCCGCGAACTTTACCAGCGCTACCCGCAAGGCAACGCCGAGCTGTCGGCTGCCCCCGAGCCGGTGGCAGCTGGAATGGCCGCGAAAGTGCCGTCCCTGGCAGAACAGGCCCGGGCCTGCAAGGTCACCACGCTCACCCTGCTGGCGTGCTTCATCGTCGCCGGCCTGACCAGCCTGGGCGACAACTTCACCACCATCAGCTGGTTTACCTTCCTCGACTTCCGGGTGCAGGGCGACTACCTGTATTTCACCCCGCTGGCAGAAACCCTCGACCAAGGGCAATGGTGGCGGTTGGTATCACCCATGCTGCTGCACTTCGGCGGGCTGCATCTGGCCATGAACAGCCTGTGGTACTGGGAGCTGGGCAAGCGCATCGAGCTGCGCCAGGGCCCCTGGATGCTGCTGGGCCTGACCCTGCTGTACAGCCTGGTCTCCAACCTGGCGCAGCACTACACCAGCGGGCCGAGCCTGTTCGGCGGGCTGTCTGGCGTACTGTACGGCCTCCTGGGGCATGTATGGCTGTTCCAGTGGCTGGCACCGAACCGTTACTTCAGCCTGCCCAAGGGTGTGCTGGTGATGATGCTGATCTGGCTGGTGGTGTGCCTGACCGGTGTGGTCGGCAGCCTCGGCCTTGGCCAGATCGCCAACGCCGCCCACGTAGGCGGGCTGCTCATCGGATGCCTGACCGGGCTCTTGGGTGGGGCGCTAGCCCGGCGTAAACTGTCGGCTTGAATCAGGAGACTGTATGTCCACTTTCGCGCAAATGATTGAAAACATCACCCCGGAAATCTACGAAAGCCTGAAACTGGCCGTGGAAATCGGCAAATGGTCGGATGGCCGCAAGCTCACCGCCGAGCAGAAAGAGCTGTCGCTGCAGGCCGTGATCGCCTGGGAGATGAAAAACCTGCCAGAAGACCAGCGCACCGGTTACATGGGCCCGCAGGAATGCGCGTCGAAGTCTGCGCCGATCGCCAACATTCTGTTCAAGTCGGACTCGGTACATTGATCGAACTCGCTCGTGGCTCGTTGAGCAAAATGGCGGTAAGCCTGCAGGCGCCGGTGGTGCAGTACAGCTTCCGCCTGGGTGACACGCAGGTGCCGGTCAACCCGCTGATCGGCCAGCGCCTGCGCCTGGAATACCTTGGCGCCATTCACTGCAGCCATTGCGGCAAGCGCACCAAGACCAGCTTCAGCCAAGGTTACTGCTACCCGTGCATGACCCGGCTGGCCCAGTGCGATGTGTGCATCATGGCCCCGGAAAAATGCCATTACGAGGCCGGCACCTGCCGTGAACCGGCCTGGGGCGAACAGTTCTGCATGACCGACCATGTGGTCTACCTGGCCAACTCGTCAGGGATCAAGGTCGGCATCACCCGCGCCAGCCAGCTGCCCACCCGGTGGCTCGACCAAGGGGCCAGCCAGGCCCTGCCGATCATGCGCGTGGCTACCCGCCAGCAGTCTGGCCTGGTCGAAGACGTGCTGCGCAGCCAGGTGCCCGACCGCACCAACTGGCGTGCACTGCTCAAGGGCGATGCCGAGGTGCTCGACCTGGCGGCCATTCGTGAGCAGGTATTCGACGCGTGCGCCGAGCGCCTGGGCGAGCTGCAAGGGCGTTTCGGGCTGCAGGCGATCCAGCCGCTGCCGGACGCCGAAGTGGTGCAGATCAACTACCCGGTCCAGGCCTACCCGCAAAAGATCGTCAGCTTCAACCTGGACAAGGACCCGGTCGCCGAAGGCACGCTGCTGGGCATCAAGGGCCAGTACCTGATCTTCGACACCGGTGTGATCAATATTCGCAAGTACACGGCCTACCAGTTGGCCGTGCTCCAGTAAAAAGGACCTGCACATGCGCACCGAACAACCGCAAGTGATCTACCTGAAGGATTACCAGGCGCCCGAGTACCTGATCGACGAGACGCACCTGACCTTCGAGCTGTTCGAGGACCACACCCTGGTTCACGCACAGCTGGTGATGCGTCGCAACCCGGCCCGCGGGGCCGGCTTGCCGCCGCTGGTGCTCGATGGCCAGCAGCTGGAGCTGCTGCGTGCCGCGCTGGATGACCGGGAATTGCAGGCCGCCGACTACCAGCTGGACGGTGACAGCCTGACCGTGCACCCGCAAGCCGAGCACTTCACCCTCGACACCAGCGTGAAGATCCACCCGGAAAGCAACACTGCGCTCGAAGGTTTGTACAAATCCGGCAAGATGTTCTGCACCCAGTGCGAGGCCGAGGGTTTCCGCAAGATCACCTATTACCTCGACCGCCCGGACGTGATGAGCAGCTTCACCACCACGGTGATCGCCGAGCAGCATCGCTACCCGGTGCTGTTGTCCAACGGTAACCCCACCGGCAGCGGGCCGGCCGAGGACGGCCGCCACTGGGCCACCTGGGAAGACCCGTTCAAGAAGCCAGCCTACCTGTTCGCCTTGGTGGCCGGTGACCTGTGGTGCGTCGAAGACACCTTCACGCGCCAGTCGGGCCGTGATGTGCTGCTGCGCATCTATGTCGAGCCCGAGAACCTGGACAAGTGCGACCACGCCATGGTCAGCCTGAAGAAGTCGATGCGTTGGGACGAGGAAGTCTACGGCCGCGAATACGACCTGGACATCTTCATGATCGTTGCCGTCAACGACTTCAACATGGGCGCCATGGAAAACAAGGGCCTGAACATCTTCAACTCCAGCTGTGTGCTGGCCCGCGCCGAAACGGCCACCGATGCCGCGCACCAGCGTGTCGAAGGTGTGGTCGCCCACGAGTATTTCCACAACTGGTCGGGCAACCGCGTCACGTGCCGCGACTGGTTCCAGCTGTCGCTGAAGGAAGGTTTCACGGTGTTCCGCGATGCCGAGTTCAGTGCCGACATGAACTCGCGCACGGTCAAACGCATCGAGGACGTGGCCTACCTGCGTACTCACCAGTTTGCCGAAGATGCCGGCCCCATGGCCCACCCCGTGCGCCCGGACAGCTTCATCGAGATTTCCAACTTCTACACCCTGACAGTGTACGAGAAGGGCGCCGAAGTGGTGCGCATGGTCCGCACCTTGCTGGGTGCCGATGGTTTCCGCAAAGGCAGCGACCTGTATTTCGAGCGCCACGATGGCCAGGCGGTGACCACCGACGACTTCATCAAGGCCATGGAAGACGCCAACGGCGTGGACTTTACCCAGTTCAAGCGCTGGTACAGCCAGGCAGGCACCCCGCGCCTGGAAGTCAGCGAAGCGTACGACGCCGCCGCCCAGACCTACAGCCTGACGTTCCGCCAAAGCTGCCCGCCCACCCCGGACAAGGCCGAGAAGCTGCCGTTCGTGATCCCGGTGGAGTTGGGCCTGCTGGATGCTGCCGGCAACGACCTGCCGCTGCAACTGGCAGGTGAAGGCGCCGCCACGGCGGCCGAACCAGCCACCAGTCGGGTGCTGTCGGTGACCGAGGCCGAGCAGACCTTCACCTTCCAGGGTATCCAGGCCAAGCCGCTGCCGTCGCTGCTGCGTGGCTTCAGCGCCCCGGTCAAGCTCAGTTTCCCGTACGACCGCGACCAGTTGATGTTCCTGATGCAACATGACAGCGATGGTTTCAACCGCTGGGAAGCGGGCCAGCAGCTGGCGGTCCAGGTATTGCAGGAACTGATCGGCCAGCACCAGCGTGGCGAAGCCCTGAAACTGGACCAGCGCCTGATCACGGCCTTGGGCACGGTACTGGGCAACCCGTCGCTGGACCCGGCCATGGTTGCCGAAATGCTCTCGCTGCCGGGTGAGGCCTACCTCACCGAAATCAGCCAGGTGGCCGACGTGGACGCCATCCATGCCGCCCGCGAGTTCGCCCGCCAGCAGATCGCCGAGCAACTGTTGGACGCGTTGTGGGCGCGCTACCAGGCCCACCGCGAAGCGTCGCGCAGCACTGCCTATGTGGCCTCGGCCGAGCACTTCGCCCGCCGCAGCCTGCAGAACATCGCCCTGTCGTACCTGATGCTGAGCGGCAAGCCGCACGTGCTGGAAGCGACCCTGGAGCAGTTCGAGCACTGCGACAACATGACCGAGCGCCTGACCGCGCTGGCGGTGCTGGTCAACTCGCCATTCCAGGCCGAGCGGGCGAAAGCGCTGGAGGCGTTCGCCGAGCACTTCAAGGACAACCCGCTGGTGATGGACCAGTGGTTCAGCGTGCAGGCGGCCAGCACCTTGCCGGGCGGGCTGGCGCGGGTCAAGGCGTTGATGCAGCACCCGGCGTTCACCCTGAAGAATCCCAACAAGGTGCGTGCGCTGATCGGTGCGTTTGCCGGGCAGAACCTGGTCAACTTCCATGCCGCCGATGGTTCTGGCTACCGTTTCCTGGCTGACCTTGTGATCGAACTGAATGCGCTGAACCCGCAGATCGCTTCGCGTCAGCTGGCGCCGCTGACCCGCTGGCGCAAGTATGACGAGGCGCGCCAGGCGCTGATGAAGGGCGAGCTCGAACGGATTCTGGCTTCGGGTGAGCTGTCCAGTGATGTGTATGAAGTGGTGAGCAAGAGCCTGGCTTGAGGGCAATCGGGCTGCTTTG
Organism: Pseudomonas sp. UBA6699; assembly: GCF_002454615.1. Lineage (NCBI taxonomy): Bacteria > Pseudomonadati > Pseudomonadota > Gammaproteobacteria > Pseudomonadales > Pseudomonadaceae > Pseudomonas > Pseudomonas sp. UBA6699. The sequence continues at coordinate 3,726 of NZ_DKJF01000041.1, read as the reverse complement.
CAGCCCATCGCGACACAAGGCCGCTCCTACAGGGTGAGATGCGATTGTAGGAGCGGCCTTGTGTCGCGATGGGCCGCACCGCGGCCTTGGCTTTTTCAGGCCGACAACAAAACATAACACCCCGCCCGTTGTAATCCCGCGAACATCCCCGCTACGATCCCTTCAAGCTGTTGCAGGCCTCTAGATCAGGCTTTTCGCAGTGCCTGCAATGCATTGACCCGCCGAATAAAAACACCAAGGGGACAGTCATGAGGGAACACAACAGGCGCCGCGCCTGGCCACTGGCAGCGGCATTGGCGCTGGCACTGGGCGCGTGGGCCGGCAGCGTGCAAGCCGCCAGTGCCGACCAGTACTCCACCGAATCGGCCAAGGCCAGCCAGAGCCTGTTGATCGGCACCACCCACGCCGGCAAGCGCCTGGTCGTGGTCGGTGATCGCGGCCATATCCTGTTCTCCGACGACCAGGGCAACACCTGGACCCAGGCCCGGGTACCTACCCGGCAGTTGCTCACGGCGGTGTTCTTCATCGACGACAAGCGCGGCTGGGCCGTCGGCCATGACGCCCAGGTGCTCACCAGCAGCGACGGCGGCGCCACCTGGACCAAGCAGTTCGAAGACCTTGCCCGTGAAGCGCCGTTGCTTAATGTCACCTTCCTGGATGCCCGGCATGGCTTTGCCGTGGGCGCCTACGGGGCCTTGCTGGAAACCACTGACGGCGGCCAGCACTGGCAGGACGTGGCCGAGCGCCTGGACAACCCCGACCAGTTGCACCTCAACGGCATCACCCAGGTGCGCGATGCCGGCCTGTTCATCGTTGGCGAGCAGGGCGGCATGTTCCGCTCAGCGGATAACGGCCAGACCTGGGCCAAGGTGCAAGGCCCCTACGAGGGCTCGCTGTTTGGCGTGATCGGCACCCGTTCACCCCGCACCCTGCTGGCCTACGGCCTGCGCGGCAACCTGTTCCGTTCAGCCGACTTCGGTGACAGCTGGCAGCAGGTCGAACTGAAGGCCGCGCGCGGCAGCCTGGAATTCGGCCTGGCTGGCGCTGCGCTGCTGGCTGATGGCGCCCTGGTGCTGGTTGGCAACGGCGGCAGCGTGCTGCGCAGCACCGACGATGGCCAGACCTTCAGCGTGTACAACCGTGGCGACCGCATCGCCCTGGCCGGCGTCAGTGGTCTGGCCGATGGCGGCCTGCTGCTGGTGGGCCAGGGCGGTGTGCACCTGGCAACCGCGCAAGGTGCCGATCGCATTGCCGAGGAGCCGCGCCAATGACCAGCCGGGAGAGCATCACCATGCATCCGCATCACCAGGACAAGCCTACGCTGCTCGAACGGCTGATCTTCAACAACCGCCCCGTGGTCATCGCCCTGTGCGTGCTGATCAGTATTTTCCTGTTCTGGCAGGCGACGCAGATTCGCCCCTCCACCAGTTTCGAGAAGATGATCCCGCTGCAGCACCCGTTCATCGAGCAGATGATGGAGCACCGCAATGACCTGGCCAACCTCGGCAACACCGTGCGCATCTCGGTGGAGGCGGTCAAGGGTGACATTTTCGACAAGGATTACATGGAGACCCTGCGCCAGATCCATGACGAGGTGTTTTACCTGCCTGGCGTCGACCGTGCCGGGCTGAAGTCGCTGTGGAGCCCCAGCGTGCGCTGGAGCGAGGTCACGGAAGAGGGCTTTTCCGGTGGCGAGGTGATCCCCAACACCTACAACGGCTCTCAGGACAGCCTCGATACCCTGCGCGACAATGTGCTCAAGTCCGGCCAGGTCGGGCGGCTGGTCGGCAACAACTTCAAGTCCAGTATCATCGATGTGCCACTGCTGGAAAGCTACCCTGACCCGCAGGACCCCAGCCGGCTGGCGAAACTGGATTACCAGCAGTTCTCGCACCTGCTGGAAGAGAAGGTGCGTGACAAGTTCCAGGCGCAGAACCCCAATGTGAAAGTGCACATTGTCGGCTTTGCCAAGAAGGTCGGTGACCTGATCGACGGGCTGGTGATGGTGGCGATGTTCTTCGGCGTCGCCCTGGTGATCACCTGGGTGCTGTTGTACTGGTTCACCTGGTGTATCCGCAGCACCATCGCCGTGCTCATCACCACCCTGGTGGCGGTGGTCTGGCAACTGGGGCTGATGCACGCGGTGGGTTTCGGCCTGGACCCATACTCGATGCTGGTGCCGTTCCTGATCTTCGCCATTGGCATTTCCCACGGGGTGCAGAAGATCAACGGCATCGCCTTGCAGTCGAGTGACGCCGACAACGCGCTCACCGCAGCACGGCGAACGTTCCGGCAGTTGTTCCTGCCGGGCATGATCGCCATCCTGGCCGATGCGGTGGGCTTCATCACCCTGCTGATCATCGACATCGGGGTGATTCGCGAGCTGGCCATCGGCGCGTCCATCGGGGTGGCGGTGATCGTGTTCACCAACCTGATCCTGCTGCCGGTCGCCATCTCCTATGTCGGTATCAGCAAGAAGGCCATCGAACGCAGCAAGAAGGACGCCACCCGCGAACACCCGTTCTGGCGCCTGCTGTCGAACTTTGCCAGCGCCAGGGTGGCGCCGGTGTCGGTGGCGCTGGCGCTGCTCGCCTTCGGCGGGGGGCTGTGGTACAGCCAGAACCTGAAAATCGGCGACCTCGACCAGGGCGCGCCGGAGCTGCGCCCCGACTCGCGCTACAACCAGGACAACAACTTCGTCATCAGCAACTACTCGACCAGTTCCGATGTGCTGGTGATCATGGTCAAGACGCCGGCCGAGCAGTGCTCCATCCACTCGACCATGACCCCGATCGACGAGCTGATGTGGACCATGGAAAACACCCCCGGGGTCCAGTCGGCGATCTCCCTGGTCACTGTGTCCAAGCAGGTGATCAAGGGCATGAACGAGGGCAGCCTGAAATGGGAAACCCTGTCGCGCAACCCCGACATCCTCAACAACTCCATCGCCCGTGCCGACGGGCTGTACAACGGTGACTGCTCGCTGGCGCCGGTACTGGTGTTCCTCAACGACCACAAGGCCGAAACCCTGGAGCGGGTCACGGCGGTAGCCCAGGCGTTTGCCGACAGCCACAACAAGGAGGGCCTGCAGTTCCTGCTGGCAGCAGGCAATGCCGGGATCGAGGCCGCGACCAACGAGGTGATCAAGTCGGCCGAACTGACCATCCTGATCCTGGTGTACATCTGTGTGGCAGTGATGTGCCTGATCACCTTCCGCTCGTTGGCCGCCACCCTGTGCATCGTTCTGCCGCTGGTGCTGACCTCGGTGCTGGGTAACGCGCTGATGGCCTACATGGGCATCGGTGTGAAGGTGGCCACCTTGCCGGTGGTGGCGCTGGGCGTGGGCATTGGCGTTGACTACGGCATCTACATCTACAGCCGCCTGGAAAGTTTCCTGCGCGCCGGGTTGCCGTTGCAGGAGGCGTATTACCAGACCCTGCGCTCGACCGGCAAGGCAGTGCTGTTCACCGGGCTGTGCCTGGCCATTGGTGTGTGCACCTGGATCTTCTCGGCGATCAAGTTCCAGGCAGACATGGGCCTGATGCTGACCTTCATGTTGCTCTGGAACATGTTCGGGGCGTTGTGGCTGCTGCCGGCCCTGGCGCGGTTCCTGATCAAGCCGGAGAAAATGGTGGGCAAGCAAGGGGGGTCGATTTTCGCCCATTGAAGGCAGGGGGCCGCGTTGCGGCCCAATCGCCGGCAAGCCACACAGGGATCGCCTTAGGG
>NZ_DKJF01000036.1:3445-13261 GCF_002454615.1 Pseudomonas sp. UBA6699 | reverse complement strand
GAGCGATCGGCCTCCCCGGAAGTGCTTCTTCAGCCTGACGAGAATATCTTCTCCCGCCAGGCCAGTCACAACATACAAGCAGCGACCGCAGCTCGCGATGCGCCGCGCGGGCGGCGCTCGGTCTCACGGGCACCAAAAAATCCTGCGCTGACATTTATCTCAAAGCTTCTGATCAAAAGTTGGTCAAATCCTGAGCAATTTCCGATATAATTCGCGCCCCTCATTTTCGGCAGGCCCTGCGCGCGCTGTTAACCAATGAAACTCATCGTCAAAGTCTTCCCAGAAATCACCATCAAGAGCCGGCCGGTGCGCAAGCGCTTCATCCGCCAGCTCGGCAAGAATATCCGCAACGTGCTCAAGGACCTCGACCCTGAGCTTGCGGTGGATGGTGTGTGGGACAACCTCGAAGTGGTTACCCGCGTCGAAGACGAGAAAGTCCAGCGCGAGATGATCGAGCGCCTCACCTGCACCCCGGGTATTACCCATTTCCTGCAGGTAGAGGAATACCCGCTGGGTGACTTCGACGATATCGTCGCCAAGTGCAAGCACCATTTTGGCCACCTGCTGGCCGGCAAGCACTTCGCCGTGCGCTGCAAGCGCGGTGGTCACCATGATTTCACCTCGATGGACGTCGACCGTTACGTCGGCAGCCAGCTGCGCCAGCAGTGCGGCGCCGCCGGTATCGCACTGAAGAACCCCGAGGTGATGGTGCGCATCGAGATCCGCAACCAGCGCCTGTACGTGATCCACAACCAGCACAATGGCATTGGCGGTTACCCGCTCGGTGCGCTGGAGCAGACCCTGGTGCTGATGTCCGGTGGCTTCGACTCTACCGTGGCGGCCTACCAGATGATGCGCCGTGGTCTGATGACCCACTTCTGCTTCTTCAACCTCGGCGGCCGTGCCCACGAGCTGGGCGTGATGGAAGTGGCCCACTACCTGTGGAAGAAGTACGGCAGCAGCCAGCGCGTGCTGTTCATCAGCGTGCCGTTCGAGGAAGTGGTTGGCGAAATCCTCAACAAGGTCGACAACAGCTACATGGGCGTGACCCTCAAGCGCATGATGCTGCGCGGCGCCGCGCATATGGCCGACCGCCTGCAGATCGACGCATTGGTGACCGGCGAGGCGATTTCCCAGGTATCGAGCCAGACCTTGCCGAACCTGTCGATCATCGACTCGGCCACCGACAAGCTGGTGCTGCGCCCGCTGCTGGCCACGCACAAGCAGGACATCATCGACCAGGCCACCGAAATCGGCACCGCCGACTTCGCCAAGCACATGCCGGAATACTGTGGCGTGATCTCGGTGAACCCGACCACCCATGCCAAGCGCCACCGCATGGAGCACGAAGAAAAGCAGTTCGACATGGCCGTGCTGGAGCGCGCCCTGGAGCGCGCCAAGTTCATTTCCATCGACCACGTGATCGATGAATTGGGCAAGGACATCGAAATCGAGGAAGTGGCCGAGGCGCTGCCAGGCCAGATCGTCATCGACATTCGTCACCCCGACGCCCAGGAAGATCAGCCTCTGGTACTGGAAGGTATCGAGGTGCAGGCCATGCCGTTCTATGCCATCAACAGCAAGTTCAAGCACCTGGACCCCACGCGCCAGTACTTGCTGTATTGCGATAAGGGTGTGATGAGCCGTTTGCACGCACACCACCTGCTCAGTGAGGGACATGCCAATGTGCGTGTTTATCGTCCGACATAAGACGCCGGGGCTGTATGGCGGCAGTATCCGCCATCGCCCTCCCGACCGCCGGGCCCGCTGAGCCTTAAACAGTACATATTCGCCGCCTACACTGGGCGGCAACCGAATCCTCTGATCGAGATACACTTGTGATCGAAAATCTGCGTAACATCGCCATCATCGCCCACGTTGACCATGGTAAAACCACCCTGGTCGACAAACTCCTGCGTCAGTCCGGCACCCTGGAGCGTAACGAGCTCAACGACGAGCGCGTCATGGACTCCAACGACCAGGAAAAAGAGCGCGGTATTACCATTCTGGCGAAGAACACCGCCATCAACTGGAACGGCTACCACATCAACATCGTCGACACCCCCGGCCACGCCGACTTCGGTGGCGAGGTCGAGCGTGTAATGTCGATGGTCGACTCGGTGCTGCTGCTGGTCGACGCCCAGGACGGCCCGATGCCGCAAACCCGCTTCGTGACCAAGAAGGCCTTCGAAGCCGGCCTCAAGCCAATCGTCGTGATCAACAAGGTCGACCGCCCGGGCGCGCGTCCGGACTGGGTTCTGGACCAGATCTTCGACCTGTTCGACAACCTCGGTGCCACCGATGAACAGCTGGACTTCAAAGTCGTCTACGCCTCGGCCCTGAACGGCATTGCCGGTCTGGACCACACCGCCATGGGCGAAGACATGACTGCGCTGTACCAGTCGATCGTCGACAACGTACCAGCACCGTCTGTTGACCGTGACGGCCCGTTCCAGATGCAGATCTCCGCACTGGACTACAACAGCTTCCTCGGTGTTATCGGCGTTGGCCGTATCGCCCGTGGTCGCGTCAAGCCGAACACCCCGGTTGTCGCCATCGACACCAACGGCAAGAAGCGTAACGGCCGTATCCTGAAACTGATGGGCCACCACGGCCTGCACCGCGTCGACGTCGAAGAAGCCCAGGCTGGCGACATCGTTTGCATCAGCGGTTTCGACGAGCTGTTCATCTCCGACACCCTGTGCGCCCCGGACGCGGTAGAGGCGATGAAGCCGCTGACCGTTGACGAGCCAACCGTTTCGATGACCTTCCAGGTCAACGACTCGCCATTCTGCGGTAAAGAAGGCAAGTTCGTTACCAGCCGCAACATCAAGGACCGTCTGGACAAGGAGCTGCTGTACAACGTGGCCCTGCGCGTTCAGGAAACCGATTCCCCTGACAAGTTCAAGGTATCGGGCCGTGGCGAGCTGCACCTGTCGGTACTGATCGAAACCATGCGTCGTGAAGGCTTCGAAATGGCTGTTGGCCGCCCTGAAGTGATCATCCGCGAAGTCGACGGCGTGAAGCAGGAACCGTTCGAGAACGTCACCATCGACATCCCTGAAGAATCCCAGGGCAAGGTCATGGAAGAGATGGGCCTGCGTAAGGGTGACCTGACCAACATGGTGCCGGATGGCAAGGGCCGTGTTCGCCTGGAATACAACATTCCAGCCCGTGGTCTGATCGGCTTCCGTAACCAGTTCCTGACCCTGACCAACGGTGCAGGCATCCTGACCTCGATCTTCGACCGCTACGACACCATGAAGTCGGGCCAGATGTCTGGCCGCCTGAACGGTGTTCTGGTGTCGGTCGAAACCGGCAAGGCACTGACCTACTCGCTGGAAACCCTGCAGGCTCGCGGCAAGCTGTTCGTTGAACACGGCCAGGAGATCTACAACGGTCAGATCATCGGCCTGAACAGCCGTGACAACGACCTGGGCGTGAACCCGACCAAGGGCAAGAAGCTGGACAACATGCGTGCTTCGGGCAAAGACGAAGTCATCGCCCTGGTACCGCCAGTTCGCCACACCCTGGAACAGGCCCTGGAATTCATCCAGGACGACGAGCTGTGCGAAGTCACGCCTAAGTCGATCCGTCTGCGCAAGAAGATCCTGGACGAAGGCGAGCGTACCCGCGCTGCCAAGAAAGCCAAGAACTGAGTTAGCTCAGGCTGAATGAAAGCGCCCCCGGTCGAAAGGCCGGGGGCGTTTTTTTATGCTTGCAGAATTTGCGTTGGCCCTTTTCGCGGGCTTGCCCGCTCCCACAGGTACTGCACAGGCCTTGAGGATCGCGCAGATCCTGTGGGAGCGGGCAAGCCCGCGAAGAGGCCCTTGATGGCTAACGCTTAGCGCCCGACCACCTTGGGCTTGTACGCACAATAACCCGGCCGCGGCCCAACCTTGGGGTGGTTGCGGCAGGTGTCCGGGCGCTTGTCATAAATGGTGCACAGGCGGCTTTTGCGATCCAGATACATGCAGTCGTCGTTGCTCATCCGGGTCAGGGTGAAGATGCCTGACTTCTGGTTGAAGCGCTCGATGATGCCTTCTTTCTGCAAACGCTTGGCCACGTTCTTCGGCGGTTCGTCTTTCTCGAATTCATCGACTACGCCGATGCGGATCAGATCCTTGATCTTCACCTCCACCGGCAGGGTGCAGCAGGTCGAATGGCAGCCATGGCACATGTTGCTGGTGTAGCGCTGCCAGGTCTCCAGGCGGTCGACTTCGGCTGCGGCGATCAGGGTCGTTTTCATCTTTATAAGGGGCGGATCACGGTCTTGGGGCGCGCGATGATACCGGAATTGTTCAATTTATGAACAACCTTTTGCCGGAATCACCAAGTCGGCATGAAAACTGCGAACCGTAACTGTCTCTCCCTGTCGAAGGGTCTAGTCTGAACACTCTCCCTCCGCTTTCGTCAACTTGCCCGAGGATGCCCCATGTCCCAGGAACCTGAAGCTCGTGACGCCGAAGTCGCGGATTTTCGCGCTGCCGTACTGAACAAGCTGACCTATGCGGTTGGCAAGGACCCGGAGCACGCCTTCGACCATGACTGGTTCGAAGCCATCGCCCTGGCCGCGCGCGATCACATGGTCGACCACTGGATGGACCACACCCGACAGGCCTACCGGCGTAGCCAGAAACGGGTCTACTACCTTTCCCTGGAGTTTCTGATTGGCCGCCTGCTCTACGACAGCCTGAGCAACCTGGGCTTGCTGGACATCGCCCGAGAGGCCCTGCAAGACCTGAACGTGGACCTGGAGCGCATCCGCCTGCTGGAGCCCGATGCCGCACTGGGCAACGGTGGCCTGGGGCGTCTGGCCGCCTGCTTCATGGAAAGCATGTCGACCCTGGGCATTGCCGCCCATGGCTACGGTATCCGCTACGAGCATGGCTTGTTCCGCCAGGCACTGGTCGATGGTTGGCAGCAGGAGCAGACCGAGAACTGGCTGGACTTCGGCAACCCGTGGGAGTTCGAGCGTGCCGAAGTGATTTACCCGATCAGCTTTGGCGGTAGCGTCGAAACGGTGCACGACAACCATGGCAATCAACGCCAGGTGTGGTCACCTGGCGAGACCGTGCGTGCGGTAGCGTACGACACGCCGGTGGTCGGCTGGCGGGGTTCGAGCGTCAACACCCTGCGCCTGTGGCGGGCACGGGCGCTGGAAGAGCTGCACCTGGAGCGCTTCAACGCCGGTGACCACCTGGGCGCAGTGGCCGAGGTGGCACGTGCCGAGAGCATTTCGCGGGTCCTGTACCCGGCGGACAGTACCGAGGCCGGGCAGGAGCTGCGCCTGCGCCAGGAGTATTTCTTCGTATCGGCGTCACTGCAGGACTTGCTGCGCCGCCACCTGAACCAGCATGACTCGCTGCTCAACCTGCCCGATGCGGCCGCCATCCAGCTCAACGACACGCACCCGTCCATTGCCGTGGCGGAGCTGATGCGCTTGCTGGTGGACCAGCACGAAATCCCATGGGACAAGGCCTGGGAGCTGACCGTCGGCACCTTGGCCTACACCAACCACACCCTGTTGCCCGAAGCGCTGGAAACCTGGCCGGTGGCGTTGATGGAGCGCATGCTGCCGCGGCACATGCAGATCATCTACCTGATCAACGCGTACCATATCGACAGCCTGCGTGCCAAAGGCCTGCACGACTTCGACGTGCTGCGGGCGGTGTCGCTGATCGAGGAAGACAACGGCCGCCGAGTTCGCATGGGCAACCTGGCATTCCTCGGCTCGCACAGCGTCAACGGCGTTTCGGCGTTGCACAGCCAGCTGATGAAGAGCACGGTGTTCGCCGAGCTGCACAAGTTGTATCCGCAGCGTATCAACAACAAGACCAACGGCATTACCTTCCGCCGCTGGTTGTACCAGTCCAACCCGCAACTCACCGACATGCTGGTGGAGGCGCTGGGGCCGGAGCTCAAGGACGACCCGGAGGGGCGCCTGGCCGGTTTGGTGCCGTTCGCCGACAAGGCGGGTTTCCGCAAGCAGTTCGCGGCTCAGCGCCTGCACAGCAAGCGTGCCCTGGCCAGCATCATCCAGGACCGCGTTGGCGTCACGGTCAACCCCGAAGCGCTGTTCGACGTGCAGGTCAAGCGTATTCACGAGTACAAGCGCCAGTTGCTCAACCTGCTGCATACCGTGGCCCTGTACCAGGCCATGCGCAACGACCCTGGCACCAATTGGGTGCCGCGGGTGAAGATTTTCGCCGGCAAGGCGGCGGCCAGCTACCACCAGGCCAAGCTGATCATCAAGCTGACCAACGACATCGCCCGGGTGGTGAACAACGACCCGACCGTGCGTGGCCAGTTGAAGGTGGTGTTCCTGCCCAACTACAACGTCAGCCTGGCGGAGAGCATCATTCCGGCTGCGGACCTCTCCGAACAGATTTCCACGGCCGGTTACGAAGCGTCGGGTACCAGCAACATGAAGTTCGGCCTGAACGGCGCACTGACCATCGGTACCCTGGATGGGGCCAACGTGGAAATGTGCGAGCAGGTCGGTGCCGACAACATGTTCATATTCGGCCTGACCGCCCAGCAGGTCGAGGCGCGCAAGCGGGCGGGTGATTTTGGCGCCACGGCGGCGATTGCTGCGTCCAACCGCCTCAACGACGTACTGCAGGCGATTCGCAGCGGTGTGTTCTCGCCGGACGACCCTTCGCGCTACACCGGCTTGATCGATGGGCTGGTGGCCTATGACCGCTTCCTGGTATGTGCCGATTTCGATGCCTACTGGGATGCCCAGCAGCGCGTCGAGGACTTGTGGCACACGCCGGAGCAATGGTGGCGCATGGCGGTGCTGAACACGGCGCGGATGGGCTGGTTCTCGTCGGACCGGACCATTCGCGAATATGCTACGCAGATCTGGAAGGCGCTGGATTGAAGGTGCCTGCACCGCCTTCTCCACGGGCTCGCTCGTGAAGAAGGCGGGCGCCGACCACCGGCCTGGCACACGCTGAACTACCGACCTATTGTGCCGTCAGAGTGCCGTGGCGAGTCTCATCACTCGCTAGCCTGCAACTCTCCCTGTAAACTGCGGGGGTTTTTCATCTCCCCCATCCTTTCGGAGCCATACATGTCCCGCGTTACCCTGAGTCGCTATCTGATTGAGCAGACCCGCAGCAACAATACCCCTGCCGATCTGCGCTTCCTGATCGAAGTGGTGGCGCGTGCGTGCAAGGAAATCAGCCATCACGTGTCCAAGGGCGCCCTCGGCGGTGTGCTGGGCAGCATGGGCACGGAAAACGTGCAGGGCGAAGTCCAGAAGAAACTGGACGTGATTTCCAACGATATCCTGCTGGAGGCCAACGAGTGGGGCGGCCACCTGGCCGGCATGGCCTCGGAAGAAATGGACAACGCCTACCAGATTCCGGGCAAGTACCCCAAAGGCGCCTACCTGCTGGTCTTCGACCCGCTGGACGGTTCGTCGAACATCGACGTCAACGTGTCGGTCGGCACCATCTTCTCGGTACTGCGTTGCCCTAACGAGTACCTGAGCCAGAACGAAACCCTGAACGAAAACGCCTTCCTGCAGCCAGGCACCCAGCAGGTGGCTGCCGGCTACGCCATCTACGGCCCGCAGACCATGCTCATCCTCACTCTGGGCAACGGCGTGAAGGGTTTCACCCTGGACCGCGAGCTGGGCAGCTTCGTGCTTACCCACGAGAACATCCGCGTGCCGGAAACCACCGCCGAGTTCGCCATCAACATGTCCAACCAGCGCCACTGGGAAGCCCCGGTGCAGCGCTACGTCGGCGAGTTGCTGGCAGGCGAGACCGGCCCGCTGAAAAAGAACTACAACATGCGCTGGATCGCCTCGATGGTGGCCGACGTGCACCGTATCCTGACCCGTGGCGGCCTGTTCATGTACCCACGTGACGCCCGCGAGCCAAGCAAGCCGGGCAAGCTGCGCCTGATGTACGAAGCCAACCCGATGTCGTTCATCATCGAACAGGCCGGTGGCGCCTCTACCAATGGTTACGATCGCATCCTCGACATCAAGCCAGAGAGCCTGCACCAGCGTGTGTCGGTCATTCTTGGCTCGAAAGAAGAGGTCGAGCGCGTTACCGCCTACCACAAGGAGTAAGTCATGCTCGCACCTTGGCAGCCGTTGCTGGAATGGTGGTTCGGTTGGGGCACCAGTGCCCAGGCCGTGGCTGACGAGAAGAGCACGCTGTGGTTCGGCAAGCACCACGATGCCGAGGCCCATGCGCAGTTCGGTGAACTGGTGGAGCAGGCCCTGGCCGGCGGGCTCGACGAGTGGCAGCAAAGCCCGCAGGGCTGGTTGGGCCTGCTGCTGCTGCTCGACCAGCTGCCACGCATGATCTACCGCGACACGCCGCGCGCCTTCGAGGGTGACCGGCGTGCCCAGGTGGTGGCCATGCAGGGCCTGCAGAAGGGCTGGGACTACCAGCTGCTACCGATCCAGCGGGTATTCGTGCTGGTGGTGCTGGAGCACGCCGAGGTGCTGGACTGGCAAAACCTGTGCGTCGAGCGCTTTCAGGTGCTGCTGGGCGAACAGCCCGAGGCCAGCCGCCGGTTGTTCGAAGGCTTCCTCGACTACGCCGAGCAGCACCAGCGGGTGATCGCCCGGTTCGGTCGCTTCCCGCACCGCAACCTGGTGCTGGATCGCCCGAGCACCAGCGAAGAGATGGACTTCCTGCTGGAGCCCGGGTCCAGGTTCTGAGATTGCAGGGCCCTGCTGCGCAGGCCATCGCCACACAAGGCCGCCCCTACAAGGGGCGGCTTTTTTATTGGCCGTTAACTAATGCTTTGTGATTAATCGCACAGTAGTGGCCACCCGAACAATGGTGTAGGGGTATAGGGGGGAGGGAAGGGAACAAAGGAGGGATTTTCACGTCGAAGGTCACTGCAGGCCACTCGCCTGTCTCATCTTCCCAGGAGTGTCCTTCAATGTCGTTGCGTTCCCTCGCCCTGTTGTCGCTGTGCGTCGTGCTGACTGCCTGCAGCAAGATCAACCAGGAAAACTATTCCAAGATCAAGGCCGGTATGAGCAAGGCCGAGGTCGAGCAGCTGCTCGGCACGCCGACCGAATGTTCCGGCGCGTTGGGCATGAGCAGCTGCACCTGGGGGGACGAGAAGAGCTTCATCAGCGTGCAGTATGCGGCTGACAAAGTATTGATGTACTCAGGGCAGGGCCTCAAATGAGGCGTGTGTACCTGCTGATGGCGGTATGCCTGGCGGTGCTGCTGGGCGGTTGCGCAGGCTCTGTGCATGACCCGCTGGCGCCGAAAACCGCCGGCAATGTAGACCTCAAGCGTTACCAGGGCAAATGGTACGAGCTGGCACGCCTGCCCATGCGCTTCCAGGAGGGCTGCGAACAGTCCGAGGCCCATTACAACCTCAAGCCCGATGGCAGCTACGGAGTGCTCAACCGTTGCCGCACCATGGGTGACGAATGGCTGCGCGCCGAAGGGCATGCCAATATCCAGGAGCCGGGCCATACCGATAAATTATGGGTCGAGTTCGATAACTGGTTCACCAGGCTGGTGCCGGGCGTGGCGCGGGGTGAATACTGGATTCTGTACGTTGACGAACACTATCGCACCGCCATCGTCGGCAGCCCGGACCGCAAGTACCTGTGGATCCTGTCACGCACGCCGACCCTGCCGGCCTGGCAGCGCGAGAACCTGCTGGCCAAGGCCCGTCAGCAGGGCTATGACACCAGCCGCTTGATCTGGCGCGCTTCCGACCAGCAGATCGTCAAGATGCATTGATGGCAGCATTGCCGGCCTTATCGCCGGCAAGCCACACAGGGATTGCATCAGGGCCGACAGGTGTTTGTCACAAGAT
>NZ_DKJF01000036.1:0-3198 GCF_002454615.1 Pseudomonas sp. UBA6699 | reverse complement strand
CTACGTTTGTTTCGGGCCAGTGAGGCCTCTGAGATGCGCGCGCGACCGCCTGGTTCATACGACGCGACATTGAGGCATGCGCCAAAGGGTTCGCGCGCAAATCCCCCAGGCATAATTGGCCCGAAACAAACGTAGGAGCGAGCGCAGCTCGCGATGCGCCGCGCGGGCGGCGTTCAATCTCACAGGCGCTGAAAATGCGGCGGCTACTACACAGTTCTCAAGCTTGGTGACGGCCCTGCATTACCCCAGCAACTGCCGCAGCACCTCGGCAAACGCCATCCGGCTTTGTTCCTCCTGTGCATGCCGCCCCTGGCGCACTACCCACTGCCCATTCACCATCACATCGCGCACCTGGTGATCGCCGCCGGCAAACAGCCAGCGGTTGAGGATGGCATCATCCTCGGCAATCGCCAGGTAAGGGTCCTGTCCGTCGAGCACCAGCCAGTCGGCACGTTTGCCCACGGCCAGCGCGCCGATTGGCTGCCCCAGCGCCTGGGCGCCGCCCGCCAGCGCGGCGTCATACAGGGTGCGCCCGACCATTGGCTGATCACCCCGATACAGGCGGTTGCGGCGCTGGTCACGCAGCCGCTGGCCATATTCCAGCCAGCGTAATTCCTCGACCACGCTCAGCGATACATGGCTGTCTGAACCAATGCCCATGCGCCCGCCCTGGGCCAGGAACTCCACGGCCGGGAAAATCCCGTCGCCCAGGTTGGCTTCAGTGGTCAGGCACAGGCCTGCCACCGCGCCGCTGCGGGCCATGGCTGCCACTTCGTCGGGTGCTGCGTGGGTGGCGTGTACCAGGCACCAGCGCCGGTCGACGTCGACATGCTCATACAGCCACTGCAGGGGCCGCAGGCCGCTCCAGGCCAGGCAGTCGTCGACTTCCTTCTGCTGCTCGGCGATATGGATATGCACCGGTGCTTGCGTGTCACTGGCCGCCAGCACTTCGGCGAGCTGCGCCGGCGCCACCGCCCGTAGCGAGTGGAAGCACAGGCCCAGGCGCTGCGCGGGCTGTGTGGCCAGCGCGGGGGCCAGTTGCGCCTGCAGTTGCAGGTATTGGTCGGTAGTGTTGATAAAGCGCCGCTGGCCGTGGTTCGGTGCCAGGCCGCCGAACCCGGCATGGCTGTACAGCACCGGCAACAAGGTCAGGCCGATACCACTGTCAGCGGCGGCCGCACTGATGCGGCGGGATAACTCGGCGGGGTCGGCGTAGGGCTTGCCGGCCTGGTCATGGTGCACATAGTGAAACTCGGCGACCGCGGTGTAGCCGGCCTTGAGCATCTCGATGTACAGCTGCCGGGCAATAACCTGCAGTTGTTCTGGGCTGATCTGGCCGACCAGCCGGTACATCAGGTCGCGCCAGGTCCAGAAGCTGTCGTTGGGGTTGCCAGCAACCTCGGCCAGCCCTGCCATGGCGCGCTGAAAGGCATGCGAGTGCAGGTTGGGCATGCCGGGCAGCAAGGGCCCGGCGAGCCGTTCGGCACCCTCGGGCGCAGCTCCTGGCTCGATACTGGCCACGTAGCCATCGCCGGCGACCTCGATGCGGACATGGCGGGCCCAGCCGCTGTGCAGCAGGGCGCGTTCGGCGAAGTAGGCGGGCATGGTGCGAATCCTGTTATTGTTAGCTTGTATATACATATACAGGCGTTTGCCTGCCGGGTAAACTGCGGCAAGCTACCGCCCATTACATTTGCACAAGGATCCAACGCCGTGCCGACACCTCCTGTCTCCGCGCTGGTTGCCCAGATGGGCGAGGGCCCGGCGCCGCTGTATGCGCGGGTCAAACAGATGATCGTCCAGCAGATCGACAACGGCAGCTGGCCGCCGCATCACCGGGTCCCCTCGGAGAGCGAGCTGGTCAACGAGCTCGGCTTCAGTCGCATGACCATCAACCGCGCCCTGCGTGAACTCACGGCCGAAGGCCTGCTGGTGCGCATGCAAGGGGTGGGCACTTTCGTGGCTGAGCCCAAAGGTCGGTCGGCGCTGTTCGAGGTCAACAACATCGCCGACGAAATTGCCGCCCGTGGCCACAAGCATACGTGTCAGGTCATCACCCTCACCGAGGAAGCGGCCGGCTCCGAGCGCGCCCTGGCCCTGGACATGCGCGAGGGCCAGCGGGTGTTTCATTCGCTGATCGTGCATTTCGAGAACGGCGTGCCGGTGCAGATCGAGGACCGTTACGTCAATGCGGCGATCGCCCCCGACTACCTCAAGCAGGATTTCACCCGGCAGACGCCCTACGCCTACCTGTCCCAGGTCGCGCCCTTGACCGAAGGCGAGCACGTGGTCGAGGCGATCCTCGCCGAGCCGGAGGAATGCCGGCTGTTGCAGATCGAGCGGGGCGAGCCTTGCCTGCTGATTCGGCGCCGCACCTGGTCGGGTCGCCAGCCGGTGACTGCCGCGCGGTTGATCCACCCCGGATCCCGTCATCGCCTGGAGGGGCGTTTCAGCAAATGAGCCAGTTGCAGGTGTTGCGCGCGCAGGATTACCCGCGCATGCCATGGAAGAACGGTGGCGGTTTCACTGAAGAAATCACCCGCGACAGCGGCGAAGGCCTGGACGGCTTCGGCTGGCGCCTGTCGATCGCCGATATCGAGGACTCGGGCGGCTTTTCCACGTTTGCCGGTTACCAGCGGATCATCACTGTGCTGCAGGGCGACGGCATGCGCCTGGTGGTGGACGGCCAGGCCAGCCGGCCATTGCTGGCCTGCGATGCATTTGCCTTCAGTGGCGAGAGCCAGGTCAGTTGCAGGTTGCTGGGCGGGGCGATTCGCGATTTCAACCTGATCTATGCGCCGCAGCGTTACCGGGCGCGGTTGCAGTGGCTGGACGGTACCCAGCGAATGTACACCTCGGCGTCGACGGTGTTGCTGTTTGCGGCCTGTAATCAGGTCGAGGTGGCCTTGGCTGGGCGTGAGGCGCAACGGCTGGGGTTGTATGACTGCCTGCGGCTGGAGGGCAACGAAGCGTTGCTGGAGCTGGATGTGCAGGGGCGGTGCTGCCTGATCGAACTCATTCCAACTTGAGATAGCCGGGGCTGCTTTGCAGCCCAATCGCCGGCAAGCCAGCTCCCACGGGGATCGCCTTAGGGCTGACAGGTGTTTGCCGCAAGGTATGGCAGCGCCTGTTAGAGCGAGCGCCGCCCGCGCGGCGCAATCGCGAGCTGCGCTCGCTCCTACGTTGTTTCGGGCCAAT
>NZ_DKJF01000015.1:0-9148 GCF_002454615.1 Pseudomonas sp. UBA6699 | reverse complement strand
GGCGTGCATGAGCGGAGAAGAGCCATTTGATACGGCCAAGCTTTTCAGCTCTGAACACCTCAAAAAAGCTTGACCGCCAACAGAGGATCTACGTTTGTTTCGGGCCAGTCCATCCTGTGTCAGGCGCACGCGACCGCCTTTTCGTACGACGCGATATCGCGCCATACACCAAGGCGTTCGCGCGCAACACCCACAGGCATAATTGGCCAGAAACAAACGTAGGAGCGAGCGCCAGCTCGCGATGCGCCGCGCGGGCGGCGCTCGATCTCCCAAACCCTGAAGATGCCGCGCCGAGTGATGCCATCGGCAAGCCCCTAGAATCTCCCAAAACGGCCCAGCCGGTAAGCCGCCAGCTCGGCCCCGCCAGCCCGCTCGGCCAAACGCCCCACCCATTGCGCCGTGACCGCCGCCTGGGTCAACCCCAGGTGTTGGTGCCCGAACGCCAACAGCACCCGCCCGTCACACACACGGTCGATCACCGGCAGTGAATCGGGCAGCGAAGGCCGAAAGCCCATCCACGGCGTGGCGCCTTCAACACTCAGCTCTTGCTGAAACAAGCCCTTGCTCAAGCGGTGCAACTGCCACGCCCGCTGCATGCTCGGCGGCGCCTCCAGCCCGGCGAACTCCACCGTGCCCGCCAGGCGCAGGCCTTCGGCCATGGGGGTCATGATGAACTTGCGCTCCAGCGAAGTGACCGCAAAGGGCAGGCGCTGGTGTTCGCCAGGCAGCATCAGGTGGTAGCCACGCTCGGTGTCCAGCGGCACCCGTTTGCCGGTCAGGGCCGCGGTGAGCCGTGCCGAATGCGCACCGCAACTGAGCAGCACCTGGCGGGCGTTGAACGTGCCCTGGGCGCTGGCCAGGCTGACCCCGCCGCTGTGCAGGTGGCCACCCTCCACCTGCGCTTGTACAAAGCGCACGCCGCTGGCCTTGGCCGCCTCGAACAACGCGCAGACCACCCGGTAGGGGTCGATGAAATGCCCGGTCCTCGGGAAAAACAACCCGCCAAGCAACGACTCGCTCAGCTGGGGCGCGGCTGCGCGTACGGCGTGTGCCGACCAGTAATCCACGGGCACGGCCTGCTGTTGCAGGCGCGCCTGCAACGCCGCCAGCGCCTGCCGTGATTCGGGGCGCTCGAACACCAGCAGCGAGCCCGCTGCGTGAAACAGCTCGCTGCGCCCGATCGAGCCCAGCAGCTGTTGCCAGGCCCCCAGGCTGGCTTCGTTCAACCGGCGAATGCCAGCCACGCTGCGCTGGAACGGCGCTGGGCGCAGATTAAGCAGCAGCCGGGTGAACCACGGCATGGCCTTGGGCAGGTACTTCCAGTCCAGCCGCAGCGGGCCCATGGGGTCGAGCAGCATGCGTGGCAGGCGCTTGAGGATCGACAGGTCGGCAATCGGGAACACTTGCTCGGTCGCCAGGTGCCCGGCATTGCCGAACGAGGCGCCATGGCCGGGCGCCTGGCGGTCGAGTAGGGTGACCCGGCGGCCCTGACGGGCCAGTTGCAGGGCGCAGGCGACGCCGACGATGCCGGCGCCCACCACGGCGATGTCGGTTTCAGCGGTTTCGTGCATGCTCAGCCTTCCCGTTTACCGTCCAGCAGGCGCCGCAGTTGCAGCGGGTTGGCCTGTTGCAGGGCCTGTGGCAGCAGCGCATCGGGGAAGTCCTGGTAGCACACCGGGCGCAGGAAACGCAGGATCGCCGCTGTACCCACCGAAGTGGTGCGCGCATCGGTGGTGGCCGGGAACGGGCCGCCATGCACCATGGCATCACACACCTCGACCCCGGTCGGCCAGCCGTTGACCAACAGCCGCCCGGCCTTGCGTTCCAAGGTGGGCAGCAGGGCGCGGGCGCTGTCGATGTCGGCTTCGTCCAGGTGCAGGGTGGCGGTCAATTGGCCCTCCAGGTGCTCGGCAACCTGGCGCATTTGCTCATCGCTGCTGCAGGCGACCAGCAACGAGGCCGCGCCGAATACCTCGCCCTGCAACGCCGGGTCGGCAAGGAAGGCCTCGGCCTGGGTGACGAACAGTTGCGCCTGGCAATGGTTAGGGCCGGTGCCGCCCTGGCCGCTGGCCACGGGCTGGGCATTGGCGTTCTCCGCCAGGGCCGCGACGCCGGCCTGGTACGCACTGAAAATGCCCGGGGTGAGCATGGTTTGCGCAGCCGCCTGTTGCAGGTGGTGGCTGGCCGCACTGATGAAACGCTGCAAGGCCGGGCCTTGGCGGGCGATCACCAGGCCCGGGTTGGTGCAGAACTGGCCGGCGCCCTGGGTCAGCGACGCGACAAAGCCTTGCGCCAGTGCTTCGCCGCGGGCTTGCAGGGCCGCGTTGCACAGGAACACCGGGTTGATCGAACTCATTTCGGCATACACCGGGATCGGCTGCGGGCGTGCCTGGGCAGCCTGGCGCAGCGCCATGCCACCGCTGCGCGAGCCGGTGAAGCCAACCGCCTGGATGCGCGGGTCGCTGACCAGCGCGATGCCGACTTCATGGCCGGCGCCGTACAGCAGCGAGAACACACCTTCTGGCAAGCCGCACTGTTGCGCCGCCTGCGCCAGGGCCCGGCCGACCAGTTCGCTGGTGCCAGGGTGCGCGCTGTGGGCCTTGACCACGACCGGGCAGCCTGCAGCCAATGCCGAGGCGGTGTCACCGCCGGCCACCGAGAAGGCCAAGGGGAAGTTGCTGGCGCCGAACACGGCCACCGGCCCCAAGGCCACTTGGCGCTGGCGCAGGTCGCTGCGCGGCAGCGGCTGGCGTTCGGGCAGGGCTTGGTCGATGCGCACATCCAGCCATTCACCGGCGCGCACGACACGGGCGAAGGTGCGCAGCTGGGTGCAGGTACGGCCGCGTTCGCCCTGGATGCGCGCCTTGGGCAGGCCGGTTTCGGCCACGGCCCGGTCGATCAGGGCATCGCCCAGCGCTTCGATCTGCGCGGCGATGGTTTCGAGAAAGTGGGCCCGTTGTTCGAGCGAGGTTTCGCGGTAGGCATCGAACGCCGCCCAGGCCAGGGCGCACGCTTGGGCCACCTGTTCGCCGCTACCGCCGAAGTAGGGTGGTTCCAGCGCCTGGCCGGTTGCCGGGTTGACGGCGTGGATCGCCGCGCGGCTGCCGGTTACCGGGGTGTGGCCGATCAGCAGGTTGCCTGTAAGGTTCATGGAGCCTCCTTGGGGAATCAGGTGCATGTAGCAAGGCAAAACGTGCCCCTGTAGGAGCGGCCTTGTGTCGCGATTGGGCTGCGCAGCAGCCCCAAGGGTTGCGCGCAGACGCATGAATTGCCGGGGCTGCTGTGCAGCCCGATCGCGACACAAGGCCGCTCCTACAAGAGACCGCGCAGGCCATACGTCAGGCCAGGTTCTGCTCGGCCGACCAGCTGGCGTACCAGGTGCGGAACAGGGCGTACTGCTGCTCGGCATAGTTGCGCTGGGCGTCGGTCAGGGCGTCGGTCTCGTTGAAATGCAGGCTGTACTCGCGATCGCCGTTGAGCACCATCAAATGCTTGTAGTACAGCACCAGGTCGCAGCCTTCATCGAACGACGACAGCACCGCCAACGCCGCTTCCAGCTCACGCGCCAGGCGGCGGGCGCGGGCGTCGCCCTTGGCCGCCTGCTTGCTCAGGCTTACCAGTTGCAGCACTTCACGCGGCAGGGCGTTGCCGATGCCGGTGATGGCACCGGTGGCGTTGCAGTTGACGAAGCCATGCACCACCTGGGTATCGACGCCGACCATCAGGGTCACGTCATCGTCCTTGGAGGTGATGTGTTCGGCGGCGTAGCGCAGGTCGGCGCCACCGCCGAACTCCTTGAAACCGATCAGGTTGGGGTATGCGCTGCGCAGTTCGAAGAACAGGTCGGCGCGGGTGGCAAAGCCGTAGTAGGGGCTGTTGTAGATCACGGCCGGCAGCTTCGGTGCCGCGGCGAGAATGGCCGAGAAGTGGTGTTTTTGCGCGATCAGCGAGGCGCCGCGGCTAAGCACGCGGGGGATGACCATCAGCCCGGCGGCGCCAACCTTGGCCGCGTGGGCGGCATGCGCCACCGCCTCGCGGGTGTTCACCGCGCCAGTGCCGACGATGGTCGGGATGCCGGCGCCCACCAGGCGTGCCACGCCTTCCTGGCGCTGGGCCTCGGTCAGCAGCGGCCAGTCGCCCATCGAGCCGCAGTACACCACGGCGCTCATGCCGGCATCGATCAGTTCACGGCCTTTGCGCACCAGCGCGTCGAAGTCCGGCTTGCGCTCGGCGGTGCACGGGGTCATCAGGGCGGGCATGGTGCCGGTGAAGATGTTGTTGTTCATGCAAGTTACTCCTGGCGAAATTCGGGTGGGTCAAAAGGCGGGGTTCAGATGCCCCAGGCGAATGGGTCCTGTTCGTCGATCAGCAGGGTGCTGTCGGCGGTCATGTAGGCGCGGCCGGTGATGAACGGGCGAATCCGCTCGCCGTCGCGCTGGTAGTGGCCCTGGAACTGGCTGCCGGTGATGCTGGCCTGCACCCAGGTCTGGCCCTCGGCCAGCTTGCCGTCGGCCGCCAGGCAGGCCAGCTTGGCGCTGGTGCCGGTGCCGCAGGGCGAGCGGTCGTAGGCCTTGCCGGGGCACATCACGAAGTTGCGGCTGTCGGCGTCGGCGTCGTCGGCAAACAGCTCGACGTGGTCGATGGGCGCGCCGTGCTCGCCGGTAATGCCTTGCGCTTGCAGGGCGTTGAGCATGGCCCAGGTGTACGCGGTCAGGGCCTCGCGGTTATCCAGTTCAATGCGCTGGCCGTGTTCGGCAACCAGGAAGAACCAGTTGCCACCCCAGGCGATGTCGCCATGCACCACGCCATGCCCGGGTACGTGCACCGCCACGTGCTGGCGGTAGCGGTAGGCGGGCACGTTGGCGACAGTGACGGCGCCGTCTTCATGCAAGGTGGCGCTGACCTGGCCGACCGGGGTGTCGATCTTGTGCACGCCGGGTGCGATCAGGCCCAGGTGCTGCAGTGAAGCGACCAGGCCGATGGTGCCGTGGCCGCACATGTTCAGGTAACCGGCGTTGTTGAAGAAGATCACCCCGCAGGTGGCGTCGGCAGACACTGGCGGGCAGTACAGCGCGCCCACCAGCACATCGTTGCCGCGTGGCTCCAGCAGGCAGGCGCGGCGCCACGGGTCGTGCAGCTCGCGCAGTTCGTCGCGCTGCTCGGCCATGCTGCGGCCATGCAGTTGCGGGAAGCCCTGCATCACCAGGCGGGTAGGCTCGC
Source organism: Pseudomonas sp. UBA6699 (assembly GCF_002454615.1). NCBI lineage: Bacteria > Pseudomonadati > Pseudomonadota > Gammaproteobacteria > Pseudomonadales > Pseudomonadaceae > Pseudomonas > Pseudomonas sp. UBA6699. The sequence goes on along the minus strand of NZ_DKJF01000015.1, from coordinate 3,928 downwards.
CGCCGGTGTGGGAGTCGATGACGTGTATCTGTTTCATGGGCATGTCCCTGTTTGATCTGTATGGTCATGTGCTGCTGGTGCGGGCCTCATCGCTGGCAAGCCAGCTCCCACAGGTAAAGCCCTTCACCGCGCCAGTGCAGCCGAGCGCGGGTCTGTCAGGGGCTCATGGCTGGCTTCGCTTTCGTCCTCGCCTTCCAGGCGTACAAGGTGGGCAGGCACACCGGTAGCGGCCCCCCAGTAGTAGATGCCCAGCGCACTTACAGCCACCGCCACCGTGTCGAATGGGTGGCCAAGCACGCCCAGGCCGCCGAAGCTGCCCAGCCAGGACAACAGGATGGTCACCGCGTAGAAGCCGATCAGCCACGCCGAGCTGCGCATTTGCTGGGCCAGCGACAGGTGCTGGGTCGGTACGAAGCGTTTGCACATCAGGTACAGCACGAACATCACGATTTGCAGGGCCAGCAGCCAGGACACGGTGTTCCAGCCCGACCAGTACACGATCAGTGCGGCGATGATGAACGACAGGGGGCCCAGCACCGCCATGCCCTTGACCCGGAACGGGCGCGGCATCTCGGGGACGTTGCGGCGCAGCGCGGCGACACTGACCGGGGCCACGGCATAGCTCAGCACCAGGGCTGCGGACACCACGTTGATCAGCGCCTCCCACGACGGGAAGGGCAGGGTCCAGAACACCGACAGCGCGAAGGTCAGCCACAGCGCCGGGCGCGGGATGCCGGACTCGGCGTCGATACGGGTGAAGTAGCGGAAGAAGGTGCCGGTTTGCGCCCAGCCATAGATCACCCGTGGGGTGGCGTTCATGTAGATGTTGCCGCAGCCACTGGGCGAGATCACGGCGTCGGCCACCACCAGGTAGGCCAGCCAGCCCACCCCCAGTGCCAGGGCGATATCACGGTAGGGCAGGGCCAGTTCCTTGGTTACGCTGGCCCAGCCGTTGGCCAGCATTTCGGTGGGTACGCTGCCGAGGAAGGCCAGTTGCAGCAGGGCGTAGATGGCGGTGGACAGCAGCACCGACAGGATCAGTGCGATCGGGATGGTGCGCTGTGGGTTCTTCACTTCGCTGGCCACCGAAATGATCGGTGTCAGGCCAAGGTAGGCGAAGATGATGCCACCGGCCGATACGGCCATCTCCACGCCAGACAAACCGAAGGGGGCAAAGCCTTGCACGGTGAAGTTCTGCGGCTTGAAGAAGGTGAACAGCACGCCGATCACCAGCAGCGGCACGATGAACTTGAACACGCTGATCAGGTTGTTGGCCTTGGCAAAGGTTTTCACGCTGCGGTAGTTGAGGAAGAAGAACAGCCCCAGCAAGGCGAACTGCACCAGCCAGCCAAGCACGGTGGGGTCACTGGAGCCGGCCTTGGTCAGTTCGGGAAACCAGGCGGCAGCATATTGGCGCGAGGCGACCACCTCGATGGCGATCAGGCTGGAGAAGGCGATCAGGGTGATGAAGCCCATCAGGTAGCCCAGCAGCGGGCCGTGCGAGTACACCGGGTAGCGCACCACGCCACCGGCGCGGGGCAGGGCGGCGCCCAGTTCGCAGTACACGATGCCCAGCAGCAGCACGGCGAAGCCGCCGAGGAACCAGGAGAGAATGCCGGCCGGGCCGGCGATGGCCGCAACGTGGCTGGCGGCGAACAGCCAACCGGAGCCGAAAATGGCGCCGAGGCCGATGAAGGTGAGGTCCAGCAGCGATAACTGTTTCTTGAATTTGCCTGACATGGGTTCGCCTTTTTGTTGGTTATTGGATAGGCAGGTCTGATGTCACCAGGTGCGGCTTTCGGGCCGCGTTCTTGTAGGGCTTGGGCGGCTTGCGTGGGGCATAGAATGGGCCGATCGGGGCGGCGGTTCTTGATGGTTTTCTGCAAGGGGCATGACGAAATCGGCACAGTTGGGAAAAAGCAGTGGTCAGCCACAAGGGTGGGGAATAGGCTGTAGGCCATACCGTATAAGGGCTGTAGGTATGTGTGAGTAGTGCCGGCCTCTTCGCGGGCTCGCCCGCTCCCACAGGTACAGCACAGGATTCGGGAATTGTGAGGTACCTGTGGGAGCGGGCATGCCCGCGAAAGGGCCGACAAAGCCAACAGAGATCGAGCAGATGACCGACACCCCCCTGGCACCCCTCTACCACTCCCTGGACCAGCACCGTCCCGCCTCCCTCGAGGCCCTGCTGGCCGGTGTCTCGCTGCTGCTGCCGATCCTCGACGCCATCCCCAACGCTGCGATTTTCATCAAGGACCCGGCCGCCCGCTACGTGCTGGCCAACAACACCTTGGTCCAGCGCTGTGGCCTGAAGCGCCTGCAACCGTTGCTGGGCAAGACCAGCGCCGAAGTGTTTCCGGCGCAGCTCGGTCCCGGCTACACCGAACAGGACCGCCGCGTGCTCAAGGAGGGCCTGGTGCTGGAAGACCAGCTGGAGCTGCACCTGTACGGCAGCCGCGAGCCAGGCTGGTGCCTGACCCACAAGCGCCCGTTGTACAGCCAGGCGGGTGAGATCATTGGCCTGGTCGGCATCTCGGTCGACCTGCAGTCAGCGGCCGACAGCCACCCTGCGTACCAGCGCCTGGCCGCGGTGGACGAACATATCCGCCAGCATTTTCACCAGCCCATAAGCATGCGCGAGCTGACCCGCATCGCGGGCATTTCGGTGGCCCAGCTGGAGCGCTATTGCAAGCGGGTGTTCCACCTCACGCCACGGCAGATGATCCACAAGGCGCGCCTGGAGCACGCCCATCGCTTGCTGCATTCAGAATTGCCGATCACCGAGGTGGCCATGTGCTGCGGCTACACCGACCACAGCGCCTTCAGCCGCCAGTTCAAGCAACTGACCGGCTTCACGCCGCGCCAATACCGCCAGGCGACCAGCGATCAGCCCGCCTGAAACAGTGCCTGCGCCTCGGCAAAGCACTGCTCGGCAATGGCCGAACGTGGCTCGCTGCGGCGCAGCAGCAGGCCGACCGGGCTATGGATGGCGGCGTCGGCCACCGGCAGGATGCGCAAGTGCTCGCTGAGGTCTTCCAGGCCGCAGTCCAGTGGCATGATCGCGCAGCACATGCCGGTGTTGATGGCCTGAATCAGTTGGAAGCTCGAATCGCTTTCCAGCACCGCATTGGGCTCCAGGCCACGGCTGCGAAAGCTCAGGTCCAGTGACTGGCGGTAGTGCATGCCTTTGCTCAGCAGGCCCAGCGGAATGTCGCCGAGTTCGTCCCAGCGCAAGCTGTCGCTGGCAAACCGGAAGTGCCGGGTGTCATGCAGCAGGCCCATGGTGGTGATGCCGAGCTCGATCACTTCGAAGAAGCTGGTGTTGACCTGGTCCAGGTAGCAGATGCCCAGATCGAGCTGGTTGCGGCTAAGGCCGTCGATGACCTGTTCCGAGCTCAGCGAACTGAGCTGGAAGTGCAGCTCCGGGTATTTTTCCCGCAGCGGCAGCAGCAGGTGCATGGGGTTGAAACTGGCCAGCGGCACCGTGCCCAGGCGCAGGCTGCCGACCACCTGGCCACGGCAGCTGGCGGCTTCGGCCTGCAGGCCGTCGTGGGCGGCGAGCAGGGTGCGGGCCCAGGCCAGAATGCGCTCGCCGGCTTCGGTGAAGCCCTCGAAGCGCTGGCCACGTTTGACCAGCACCAGGTCCAGTTCGTCCTCCAGGTTGCGCAGGCGCATGGACAGCGTCGGCTGGGTGATATGGCACAGCGCCGCCGCCTGGCCGAAGTGGCGGGTCTGGTCGAGGGCGATGAGGAACTTGAGCTGCTTGATGTCCATGGAAGTGCCTGGGATGCGGGGTGTGTTGACCTTAACCAACTCTGCGGTGGCTGGCCATTGTTAGATGTTGCCTGGGCGGGCCCTGTCGCTGGCAAGCCAGCTTCCGCTGGGATCGCGTCAGGGCTGACAGGTGTTTGTCAAAAGAAATGCAGGG
>NZ_DKJF01000005.1:0-61097 GCF_002454615.1 Pseudomonas sp. UBA6699 | reverse complement strand
GAGCGATCGGCCTCCCCGGAAGTGCTTCTTCAGCCTGACGAGAATATCTTCTCCCGCCAGGCCAGTCACAACATACAAGCAGCGACCGCAGCTCGCGATGCGCCGCGCGGGCGGCGCTCGATCTCACAGGCGCTGAAGATGCTCCGGCTACCCTTGCCAGGAACCATAGAATCTCCCACAGGGATATCACAGGCCTCGAAGGCTGTGCTTTACCTGGAGCGCCTTCAGCCGCGAAGAGGCCGGTACAGGCCAGCACCTCTGTTTGCCCCCATACCTTCCAACGACAAACCTGCCGCTAAATGGCATCTCCCTGTCGCTCCCAGTCAGTGCACCCGGCCCCATCCGGCCCACAATTCCCCTCATCCAGAAACACATGCCGCCCAAGGATGGCGGCGCGTTCAACCACCGCTGCATAAATAAAAATCAAGCGAGGTAAGAGCATGTCTGGCAATCGTGGAGTGGTATATCTCGGCGCCGGCAAGGTCGAGGTGCAGAAGATCGACTACCCGAAAATGCAGGACCCACGCGGCAAGAAAATCGAGCATGGCGTGATCCTGAAGGTGGTCTCCACCAACATCTGCGGCTCCGACCAACACATGGTCCGCGGCCGCACCACTGCCCAGGTCGGCCTGGTTCTGGGCCATGAAATCACCGGTGAAATCGTCGAGAAAGGCAGCGACGTCGAGCGCATGCAGATCGGCGACCTGGTTTCGGTACCGTTCAACGTTGCCTGCGGCCGTTGCCGCTCGTGCAAAGAGATGCACACCGGTGTGTGCCTGACCGTCAACCCGGCCCGCGCCGGCGGTGCCTACGGCTACGTCGACATGGGCGACTGGACCGGCGGCCAAGCCGAATACGTGCTGGTGCCCTATGCCGACTTCAACCTGCTGAAACTGCCCGAGCGCGACAAGGCCATGGAGAAGATCCGTGACCTGACTTGCCTGTCCGACATCCTGCCAACCGGCTACCACGGCGCCGTCACTGCCGGCGTAGGCCCAGGCAGCACCGTGTATGTCGCTGGCGCCGGCCCGGTCGGCCTGGCCGCCGCTGCCTCGGCGCGCCTGCTGGGCGCCGCTTGCGTCATCGTCGGCGACCTCAACCCGGCCCGCCTGGCTCACGCCAAGTCGCAGGGCTTTGAGGTGGTCGACCTGTCCAAGGACACCCCGCTGCACGAGCAGATCGTCGATATCCTCGGCGAGCCGGAAGTGGACTGCGCCGTTGACGCCGTTGGCTTCGAGGCCCGCGGCCATGGCCATGAAGGTGCCAAGCACGAAGCCCCGGCCACCGTGCTGAACTCGCTGATGCAGGTTACCCGCGTAGCCGGCAACATCGGTATCCCGGGCCTGTACGTGACCGAAGACCCGGGCGCGGTGGACGCTGCCGCCAAGATCGGCGCGCTGAGCATCCGCTTCGGCCTGGGCTGGGCCAAGTCGCACAGCTTCCACACCGGCCAGACCCCGACCATGAAGTACAATCGCCAGCTGATGCAGGCGATCATGTGGGACCGCATCAACATTGCCGAAGTGGTGGGCGTGCAGGTGATCAACCTGGACCAGGCGCCGGAAGGGTACGGCGAGTTTGATGCCGGGGTGCCGAAGAAGTTTGTGATCGACCCGCACAAGATGTGGGGCGCGGCGTGATACCGTGATGTAGTGAAGAGCCCCTCATCACGAGGGGCTTTTTCTTGGGTGACTGGCTGAGCCTTGCACGGCAAGCACCGAGCCCATCTGATCGGTTGCCAGCGGGCCGCCGGCTTTGGTGTCGTCTGTACTCAGCTCTGCCAGCGGTTGTTCCGCATTACGTAAGATTGCGCGATGGTGAGCGCCTTCTTTCACTGTGACAAGCTTGTCGCCCTGGTAGAAGAACAGCGTACTGTTTGATGCTTTGCTCATTGTTCAAGTCCCTACCGTGCTGGATGAATGGAGGTCGCTTGAAACCCATTGTGAACAGCGGCAGGGATTTTGATACTGGCAGAAATACTAGTTTTACAGCCTCACACGAAACCTGTGGGAGCGGCTTTAGCCGCGAAGAGGCCAGCTCAGGCAACGCAAGGCTTGAAGCCCTTAATGCAACGTCCGCGGCTCAGAAGGCAACTGGACCTGGATCAAGGCTGCCTCAAGCAGTGCTCGCAACGCCTCTAGTTCATGCATCGTCGCCATGATCAGTACCGAGCATGGCGACTTGGGCTGCAGCAGCACCGCCTGCTGCGCGACCGTTTGCGCGCACAGGGCGTACTCCGCGGCCTGGATGAGTGTGTCTTCAGACTATTGGTGGCAGCGGTACATGGGTTGACAGACCGGTAGGTGAACCAAAACCCGGCGCACACAAAGTGCCCCATGCACAGCTGCCATAACAGCGAAGCCATGTGATTCATACCAAGGCGGCCTGTCAAAGCCGGTCGCTGATTTCGCAGCGACCGCCCGAGACTAGAGCCCAACCCAGATCATCGCAATGGCTTGTGCGACTTGGGACTGTAATTCAGAAACGTCCTACAGGTAAGTGGAAAAAACGGAATAGGTTGTCGAGATAGGCACGCTGCAATACTGGTGGGGCAGGGCCTAAATCAGTTTGGTTTTTGTTGCCCGGCGCCACGATGGGGCCCATGCATAGCTGCCATAAAAGTGAACTATGTAAGTCACTGTCCCGTCGTTTTCATGTAGAAACTTAACAATTTTTATCAACTCCGGCGAGTCGAAAAATTTTGTTCGGATACGTTGGTTCTGTAATTTTTGTCGTCATATTGGTCGTCACGAGTTCTTGTTGGACTGGTCCAGTTTGCTTCTTTTCTGGTATTGCCTTGTGGGGTATAGTTAGGTTTTTTGGCTGCGGCTAATGCTTGCTTGGCTTTTGTAAAGTGGGGGAATAGATGCATGTGGTCTTTGTCTAGATATTTGTTTACTCCTGCTGCCTTTCTTTCGCTTCTTTTATAAATTTTTTCAAGTTTTCTTGCGGTCTTGTTAATCGTAGGCTGTATTGGATTTCCTCGGCTACGCCTTTCCTCAATTAAGTCGTTGAGGGATTTGGTTTTGTTTATTATTTCATTTTTTTTGTCTGCTATGATGCCAAGGCGTTGGTCTTTTTTTGTTTGGGTATTACGAAACCACGTTCTAGGCTTAAAGATAGACCACATGCCCGTTTCGTCTTTTCGATTCATGGGGTCATTCAGGCAGTACGTGAAAGCGTTTATCCCGCCTCTGCCAAATGGGCTTCCAGCATTGTCCGGGGCGATGAATCGTCCAATTTCAGTGCTGAATCCACGGTGTCCTTGGCCTAGAAGATAAAGGTGCATGTTTTCCAGCATGTACTCGCCGTTGTATCCTATAGCTGCGAATTCTGCTGGTAGTTTGTGGTTATATCCAAAGGCGGTGTAGCTGTGATTGATTTGCATATCGTCAGGCGTTCTCACGATAAGCACTGAGCCCATTTCATCTGTTGCGAGAAGCACGGTGCTGCTTGCTTCTTGTTCAGATAATTCAGCAAGCGGGAGCGCTTCAATTCGCAGCATTGAACGCTTTTGATCGTTTCCAATGACAGTCGTTAGTTTGCTGGTCTGGTAGAAATATTTGGCGGTACCAGGACTGATTTTCATCGGCGTGCTCCCGTTTCTGCAGTAGGCCCCAAAAATGTATGAGGTGGGTACTGCGATTATCTTGAGTACTTTGAGCAATTGGCTACTGGCAGAAATATCAGGTGTGCGCCTGTCTGGGCTCGGAACAATCACTCAGATTTCCAGTCAAATCCGCTGTTTCCCAGGCCATGCCGGCCAACGAGGTCCCTCCCGATGAAAGTACTCACCCTGGCAACCCTGATGACCCTGGCCGCAAGCCCGGTGTTCGCCTTCAACCTCAGCGACGCCGCCAACGCCGTATCCGCCATGCAAAACCAGCAACAGCAAGGCCAGGTACAGGCGCCCCAGGCGCAGGCCGATTTGCTCAACACCCTGGGTAGCCAGTTGAACATTACCCCCGAACAGGCCGTCGGCGGGGCGGGGGCGATGTTGGGGTTGGCACGCAACAGTCTGAGCAGCGAGGACTATGGCCAGCTAACCAAGGCGGTACCGGGTCTGGACCTGTTGTCGGGTGCCAATGCCCTGGGCGGGCTAAGTGGCTTGGGGGATTTGCTGGGCAGCAACAAGGGTAGCCAGTCGGCCTTGGACAAGGCATTGGGTAACGACGTGCAGAACCGCAGCGACCTGGACAATGCCTTCAAGGCGCTGGGGATGGATATAGGGATGATCGGCCAATTTGCGCCGTTGATTCTGCAGTATCTGGGGCAGCAGGGGATTGCCGGGTCGTTGTTGCAGAATCTGGGGAGTTTGTGGACTGCACCGGCGCCGTTGGCCCATCCTTCGGTCTGATCGTTTTGTAGCGCCAGTGTCGGCCTATCGCCGGCAAGTCGGCTTCCCACTGGGATATCACTGGCTTCAGGCGTGGCGCTACACCTGCGGGAGCGGCCTTGCCGGGGCACCGAACCAATCGGAAAGGACCGCTTACTTACAGATAACTATGCAGCGTGTAGGATTTCATCAAGTCGACTTTCATTAGATTAATCCAATTCATTAGTAATGCATATAAGTTTTCAGCGCGTTATTAAGTCTTCGGATTCGATATTGTGCATCCTTCAGCCATACGGCGAGTTTGAGTTTTTCTATGTTGTAACGGTTTTCATCGAAACCTTGGCTTAGGGCGAAGTGCAATGTAGAAGGATCATTGAGTTCGTTGAGTATGCGCTTCTTTCGCTTAATGCGCTTGCGGAACGCTTCAATATAAATAGATAAAGACTGAATTTCTTTCTCGCGAAATTTTATGTCGGCGATTGGTTCTGCGGGGTATCTATGGGTCTGTGGCTGCAGATTAAAACTAACAGTCTTCTTTCTCGTCTTAAGGGCTAAGGCTGGGGCGCTGGCTTTCAACGGACGGTTTGCGATTGCCTGCACCGCAGGCTTGATTGTACGCGGCGCTACCTGCTGAATTGGCTGGCGTGACTGACTCTCCCAAAAATGCTGTAAACGAGCGAAGGTTCGATGTTGGCCTGTATCATCCCGGAAATTGAGAGGGTCACAGGCACAGTATGCGTAGGCGTTATAGCCGCCTTTCCCGAATGGGCTGAGATGATCGGGGCTATAGAAACGCATCGGGGCGGGGCTGTAATACCGGTAGCCTTGCCCCAATGCATAGGTGCCCGCGGGCGGATCGTACCAATTTCCATTGAAACCAATCAGGGCTGCTCGAGGTGTTTGTTCGCCGGTGTAGCCATAGGGGCTGTAGATAAAAGCTGACAATTTCAATGAAAGAACCTCGCTATGAGAAGTTGTGTAAGTGCTCGTCTTTGCAAGGCCAAGTACGACTAGTGAAATTATCTTAACAATGGCTTCAGATGAAGATCGGGTACGGGCAGTCTGCACCGTTGATTTGTGATACCTGGGGCAGTAGCGGATTGCTGGGTCACTGCTGCAGAGCTTGGGCAGCCTCGGACTTAACCGGCACCAGTGAATGCGCGATCGGTACGGTTTAACTGGACATGGGAGGAGTCAGGAATGGAACCAACTGGCCATCGCCCTGTTCACTCGGTCTTCTTGTTTTGGCACTTCACGACGGATTCTAGCGAGACTAGCAAGGTACTCCGAACGCATTTCCGGGTTATGCAGTTGCTTCAGATACTCTGGGGCACGCGCAAGTGCCAGATTCGCCTCGTGCAGCTCCCTGGCCAGAGTTACGACTTCACCCAATGTCACGCTTGGATTTCTCCGATCTTCAAACGGCATCCGACCACCGTTTGCCAATGGATTTCTATTGGCACGTGGCTGCTGATTGTTCGGTGTTGGCGGTGATGGATCGGTGTGCGAATTGTTTCCGGTCTGCAAGCGCTGCCTGTTGAGGGAGCGATTGAGGTGCTGGGCCGTTTGTGGGGGAGGAGCATCGGCTGTCAGTATTGTGGGATGGCGGCGTATTCGATTGAAACCGGCATGCCCGTCTGGATCTACGTCGTTTATGGAGTCTCCCGCGCAATAGCTATAGGCATTCACTCCCCCTTTGCCGAACGGGCTCCAGCTATCAGGTGCAAGAAATCGCCTCAGGCCTGGGCTGTAGGCGCGATAACCATTGCCTAGCAGGTAGTTGCCGGTAAGGCTGTCTTCTCGCTCGCCATTGAAGCCAAGCATGGACACCTTGCTTACTTGATTCCGGTGGTGCCCGTAAGGGCAATAAGCACGCAGAGCTGCTGACATAGAGCCTGGCCTTGCAAGACGGTGATCCCTAGTCTTGGTCTTTCCGAAGCCTGGCACAACTAGCAGAATTATCAGTACATACCGCTGGCAGCAAGCTACTTTGAAGCGCCAGCACGCCTAACGGGCTCCGGTGCCGGTAGTACAATCACGAATGTGAAAATTTGGAGGGGTCAGTGCTGTTATCGCAGCCCTGAAGCTTGGTGCAGTACCTGTAGAAGCGCCCCAGCAAGGCCGCTCCTACACGAGATCGCGCAAGCCCGAGTAAGCGGAGTTAGGCTGTTTCTGTGAAGTCCACCAGGCGCACCGGGCGGCGGAAGCCGGCGGTCAGTACCGCCAGGTAAGCCAGGCCCAAGGCAAACCAGCACAGCCCGATCACCAACGTCAGTGCCGACAGGCTGGTCCACAGCCACAGGGTCAGCGCCAGGCCCACCAGCGGCACCAGACCGTAGCACAGCAGCCCCTTGAGGTTGCGCTGCGCCCCGTCATCCATCAGGTGGGTCTTCACCACCGCCAGGTTCACCGCCGAAAACGCTACCAGCGCACCAAAGCTGATCAACGAGGCCAGGGTCGCCAGGTCGATCACCAACGCCAGCAGCGAAAACGCCGACACCAGCAAAATGGCGAACACCGGGGTACCGAACCGTGGCGACAGGTAACCGAAGCTGCGCCGCGGCAGCACGTTGTCACGGCCCATGGTGAACAGGATGCGCGACACTGCCGCCTGCGAGGCCAGCGCCGAGCCCAGGCTGCCGGCAACAAAAGCTGCGGTGAAGAAGTTGGCCAGGAACTGCCCACCCGCCTTGGACATCACCTCGTGGGCCGCCGCATCGGCATTGGCGAAGGTGGTGCCCGGCATGACCAGCTGGCTGACATAGGCCAGTACGGTGAACAGTACGCCAGCGAACAGGGTGGTGAGGATGATCGCCCGTGGCACGTCGCGGCGGGCATCGCGGCATTCTTCAGCCAAGGTCGAAACGGCATCGAAGCCGAGGAACGACAGGCACAACACCGCCGCACCGGCCATCAGCGCGCCAAAGCCTGGTTGTGAGCCGTCACCCAGCAGCGGCGACAGCAGGTCGATCGGCTGGCCGGCCAGCGTTTGGCATGACAGCGCCACGAATACCACGATGAAGACGATCTGCGCGCCGACGATCAGGTTGCTGGTTTTGGCCACCGAATGGATGCCGACCACGTTGAGCACGGTGACCAGGGCGATCGAGGCCAGCGCAATGGACCACGCCGGGATGGCCGGGAAGGCGATATTGAGGAACAAGCCGATCAACAGGTAGTTGATCATCGGCAGGAACAGATAGTCGAGCAGCAGCGACCAGCCAGCGAGAAAGCCGATGTTGGGGCCGAAAGCCATGTTGGTGTAGGAGTACGCCGAGCCTGCCACTGGGAAACGCTTGACCATGAAACTGTAGGACGCGGCGGTGAACAGCATGGCCACCAAGGTGACCATGTAGGCGCTGGCGGTGCGGCCGCCGGTCAGCTCTGTCACGATGCCATAGGTGGTGAAGATGGTCAGCGGGACCATGTACACCAGGCCGAAGAACACCAGGGCCGGAAGGCCGAGAACACGGCGAAGCTGAGCGGAGTTGGAGCTGGGTGGGTTGGCCATCGATCGATCCAGGGCGTTTTTTTAGTTGTGCTTTGGTCGATTTTTATCCACTTGCGTGGGGGATGACAAAAAAGTAATCCTTATGTTGATTATTAGCCTGGGTTTTAATCGGATTGTTGGGCTGCCTGAGCGGGCCGCGGGTGGCAGCCCAAGCCCGAAGATAGCACCACCCTGCGTAGGAGCGGGTTCACCCGCGAAGAGGCCCCACCAGGCGGTAAAGACCTCAGCCCATCTCCCCCCGCAGTTGCTCGATCCGCTGGTCCTTGTCCCACCACAACTGGTTCACCCAGGCCTGCACAGTTTGGCGGAATTCAGGATCGTTCTCGTAATCCCCCGCCCACAATCCAGGGTCCAGCTCACGCACCTGAATGTCGATAATCACCCGGCTAATGCTGCCATTGAGCAAATCCCAGAACCCCGGCGCCTTGTTGCCTGGGTACACGATGGTCACGTCCAGCAGCGCATCGAGCTGATCACCCAGCGCCGCCAGCACGAACGCCACGCCACCGGCCTTGGGCTTGAGCAGGTAACGGTATGGCGACTGTTGCGCCTGGCGCTTGGCGTCGCTGAAGCGCGTGCCTTCGAGGTAGTTGACCACGGTCACCGGCTGGCGCTTGAACAGCTCGCAGGCGGCCTTGGTGATCTCCAGGTCCTTGCCCTTCAGCTCGGGGTGCTTGGCCAGAAAGGCCTTGCTGTAGCGCTTCATGAACGGGTAATCCAGCCCCCACCAGGCCAGCCCCAGCAGCGGTACCCAGATCAGCTCTTTTTTCAGGAAGAACTTGAAGAACGGCGTGCGCCGGTTGAGGCTTTCGATCAGGGCCGGAATGTCCACCCAGGACTGGTGGTTGCTCACCGCCAGGTAGGAAGTGTCCTTGCGCAGGTTCTCGACGCCGCGGATATCCCACTGGGTGGGGATGCACAGGGCAAAGATGGCCTTGTCGATTTCCGACCAGGTTTCGGCCACCCACATCACCGCCCACGAGGCATAGTCACGGCCACGGCCCGGCAACACCAGTTTGAGCAGGGCGAAGACCAGCAGCGGGCAGATCAGCACCAAGGTGTTGAGCAGCAGCAGGCTGGTCGTAAGAATGCCGGTAAGCAGGCGACGCATAAGGAAACTCTTGTTGTATGAAGTTGGCAGGGCGCAATGATAAGCAGCGCCGTGGCCTACGCCAAATGTCCAATGCCCGGCGGCAGGAACAAATGTTTCACAACATGTTGGATAACCTTGTGACAACGAACCTATCCTGCCAGTGCAGTCTAAGCACTGACCTCTTTGAAGGAAGCCTGCCTGTGAAACCTTTGCTTGCCCTGTTGTCGTTGTTGTCACTGCCGGTAATGGCCGCCGACCCTACCCTCTACGGCCGCTACGAGAACATCGCCCTGCCCGAGCTGGGCGAAACGTTGAAAGCCAAGATGGATACCGGCGCCTTTACCGCGTCGCTGTCGGCCAAGGATATCGAGTTGTTCACCCGCGATGGCGATGAGTGGGTGCGCTTTCGCCTAGCGACCAAGGACGCCGATGGCAAAGTTTACGAGCACAAGGTCTCGCGTATCAGCAAGATCAAAGGGCGGGCCGATGAGGAAGACGAAGGGGATACGCCGGAAGTTTCCAAGCGCCCGGTGGTCGACCTGCAGTTGTGCCTGGGTGACGTGAAACGCACTGTTGAAGTGAACCTGGTGGACCGCAGCAACTTCAACTACCCGCTGTTGATTGGCTCCAAGGCGCTGCGCGAGTTCAAGGCGGCGGTCAACCCGGCGAAGAAATTTACTGCTGGCAAGCCAGACTGCTGATAGGTAGCTTGAGGGAGGGCAAACAGCTCGGCGCTGATTGGGTCAGGATTGGGCAGTTGTTTCCTGTGGGATTCCGGTGAGGCATTCGCGGGCATGCCCGCTCCCACAGGTACTGCACAGCTCTCGAATACTGTGATGTCCCTGTGGGAGCGGGCGTGCCCGCGAAGAGGCCCTTCAGGCCTGCGGAGAAGTGGCGACCATCGACGGCCGCTTGCTCACCTCGGCATACCACGCGGCCAGCCCGGGCTGGTGCTCGCGCCAGCCGAACTCGGGCTGACGCAGGTCCAGATACCCCAGCGCACAGGCCACGCCTATCGCCGCCAGGTCGAACCCGGACATCAGCTCAGGCAAATGCTCCTGCTCCAGGTTGGCCAGGCTACGGCGAATCTTGTCGCCCTGCGCCTGCAGCCAACCGTCCCAGCGCTTGTCTTCAGGCCGCAGGAAGCTTTCATAACGGCACGATACCGCTGCATCCAGGACCGCATCGGCCTGCGACACCAGCGTCAGGCGCCGCCAGCGCGCCGAGCCTTCGCGTGGCAGCAGCGGCAGGCCGACGTGCTGCTGGTCGAGGTACTCGCAGATCACCCGGCTGTCGTGCAGCACGGTGCCGTCCTCCAGGCGCAGCGCCGGGATCTTGCCGATCGGGTTGCCCTGGTTCAGCTGCGGGTCGCCGCTCACCGGGCTGATGTTGACCGGCTGCAGCTGCACCCGCTGCAACTGGCCGGTTTCGTGCAGCACAACCATCACTTTGCGCACGAACGGTGACAAGGGCGAGTGGAACAGCGTCATCGTGCTCATGCTTCAGTTACCTTGCAGGCTGGGTGGCAGGCACACGCCGGTACCGCCGATGCCGCAATAGCCGTCCGGGTTCTTGGCAAGGTACTGCTGGTGGTAAGCCTCGGCGAAATACACCGTCGGTGCCTGATCGATTTCGGTGGTGATTTCGCCGAACCCGGCCTTGCTCAGCTCGGCCTGGAAGGCGTCACGGCTGGCCTTGGCCTGTTCCAGCTGTTCCGGGCTGGTGCAGTAGATGGCCGAGCGGTATTGGGTACCGACATCGTTACCCTGGCGCATGCCCTGGGTCGGGTTGTGCAGCTCCCAGAACATCGCCAGCAGTTCGCGGTAGCTGACCTTGTCCTTGTCGAACACCACCAGCACCACTTCGGTGTGGCCGGTCAGGCCCGAGCAGACCTCTTCGTAGGTTGGGTTCGGGGTAAAGCCGCCGGCGTAGCCCACCACGGTGCTGACCACCCCTTCGCGCTGCCAGAAACGGCGCTCGGCACCCCAGAAGCAGCCCAGGCCGAAGATGGCGAAGTCGATGCTGCCTTCGAAGAACGGGCCGAGCAATGGGGTGTCCTTGAAGACGTAGTGGAACTCGGGCAGGCTCATTGGCGTTTCGCGGCCAGGCAGGGCCTGTTCCGCGGTAGGCATGACGTTTTTGTTCACCAGGATTTCCGAACGCAGGACCATAGCCGTTCCTCTGTGTTTAATCAGTTGGATAGGTGTTGGGGCTTTCGCGGGCATGCCCGCTCCCACAGGATGAACGTTGTGGGGAACCTGTGGGAGTGGGCGTGCCCGCGAAGGGGCCCGAATGGCTTCTATAGTGCCCGAGGTTTACGCCGCTGTCAGGCCACCGGTCCACGCGGATAGCGCTTCAACCGCTCGGCCAGCTCGCGCCCCGGGATCGGCCGGTCGAACAGGTAGCCCTGGCCCACATCACACCGGTGCCTGCGCAAGAATGCCAACTGCTCCGGGGTTTCGATGCCCTCGGCCACCACCTTCAGCTTCAGGTTGTGGGCCATGGCGATCACTGCCGAGGTGATTTCCATGTCGTCCTGGTTGTCGGGGATCTCGTTGATGAAGCTACGGTCGATCTTGAGGATGTCGATCGGAAACTTCTTGAGGTAGCTCAGCGACGAGTAGCCGGTGCCGAAGTCGTCCATGGCCAGGGTCAGCCCCAGGGCCTTGAGTTCCTCCAGCTGGCGGTGGGTGTCTTCGCTGGCTTCCAGCAGCAAGCCTTCGGTCAGCTCCAGCTCCAGCAGGTGCGGGGGCAGGGCTTCTTCCTTGAGGATGCTGCTGATCGACGCCACCAGGTCCGGGTCGGAAAACTGCTTGGGCGACAGGTTGATGGCCACATGCAGGTTACCCATGCCAGCGGCGCTCAATTCCTGGCTCATGCGGCAGGACTGGCGCACGACCCACTTGCCAATGGGGATGATCAGGCCGGTTTCCTCGGCCACGCTGATGAACTGGTCCGGGCGGATCATGCCGCGCTCGGGGTGGTTCCAGCGCAGCAGCGCCTCCAGGCCCAGCAGGCGACCGCTGCGCAGGCACAGCTTGGGCTGGTAGAACACCTCCAGCTCGTTCTGGGTCAGTGCGCGCCGCAGGTTGTTCTCGACGAACAGCTTGTAGCTGGCCTCGGCATTGAGCACTTCGGTGAACACCTGCACCTGGTGCTTGCCGTTGGCCTTGGCCTTGTGCAGCGCCAGGCCGGCGTTCTTCATCAGGCTGGCCGGGTCGCTGCCATGCAAGGGTGCATAGGCCAGGCCGACCGAGGCGGTAACGTTGATCAACTGGTTGTCGACGAACATCGGCTTGTCGAGGGTACGCAGCAACTGCAGGGCCACGCCCTGGCCATCTTCCAGGATGGTGTTGTCCAGCAGCACGGCGAACTCGTTGCTGGCAAAGCGTGCCAGGATACCGCCGCTGTGCAGGCTGTTGCGCAGGCGCCGGGCCAGGCTGATGAGCAGCTTGTCGCCGGTCTGATGCCCAAGGCTGTCGTTGATGCGCTTGAAGTTGTCGATGTCTACCAGCAGCAGGCACATCGAGTGTTCGCCGTTGCGGGCAAAGCGCTCATCCAGGCTGCGAATGAACGCCGGGCGGTTGCCCAGGTTGGTCAGGTTGTCGGTGTACGCCAGGCGTTCGATGCGCTGCTGCGCCAGTTTGGTCTGGGTGATGTCTTCATAGATGCCGATGTAGTGGGTCAGCTCACGGTTGTCGCCGTACACCTTGGAAATCGACAGCTGCCCCCAGTAGGGCTCGAGGTTCTTGCGCCGGCTCTTGAATTCGCCTTGCCAGCTGTTGCCCATGGCCAGGCTCGACGGTGAGTCGAACAACAACTCATTGAGGTTTTCCAGCGCCGGCAGCTCGCCGAGGTGGTGGCCTTGTACTTCGTCGGTGCTGTACTGGGTAATGGCGGTAAAGCTTGGGTTGACGTACTCCACCCGGCCATCGCGGTTGACCAGCAGGAACGCGCTGGCGCTTTGTTCGACCGCACGCTGGAACAGGTGCAGCGCGTTGGCTGCAGCGCGGCGGTTGTGGTTGGTGATGACCTGGGCGAACTGGTCGGCCAGTTCGCCGGCGAAGGCGATTTCATCCGACTGCCAGGCCCGCGGCTGGCCGGTCTGTTCCAGGCACAGCACACCCACCACCTGGCCGTCGACACGAATGCTGGCGTCGAGCATGGCCTTGTTTTCCGGGCACAGACTTCGTGCCAGCTCACGGGTGCGCGGGTCATGGCCGGCGTTATGGGCATCGATGGCGCGGCTGGCGTGCAGCGCGTCGAGGTAGTCCGGGAAACGGCTGGCGTCGATGGCTTCGGGGCGGCGGTGTTCCTGGGTGTCGCGTTTCCACGCGGTGATCGGCTCCAGGCGCTGGTCTTCCAGGTGCCAGATGCTGGCGCTGTCGACGTTGTAGATTTCGCAAGCGCTCTGGGTGATCAGCTGGGCGGCTTCCAGCAGCGAGTTTTCGGCACTGTAACGTTGGCGGGCCAAACGCAGGATCAGGTCCTGCTGGCCGCGCACGCGTTCCAGGTGCTCAAGTTGCTCCTGCTGGGCGCGCTGGTTCAGTTGCAGGGCCAGCTGCAGGCGGTTGTTGCGCGACTCCAGGTCGTTGGCATCCTGCTCGGCGGCGTCGTGCGGCTGGTCGTCGAGTACGCTCAGGTAGCCACGCAGCAGCAGGCGGTTGTGCTGCTTGTAGGCTTCACCCGCCTCCAGCAGGCGCAGTGCGGTATTGGGCGTATGCAGGGTATAGCGCACCCGGTAGTAACCGCGCTGGGCCAGTTGCTGCTGGATCTCGTCGTGCAGGCGGTAGCGTGCCTCGGGCTCCATCAGGCTGGCGTAGGGCGCATCGAACTGTGCGCACAAGGTGCCGGCATGCAGGCCGAACTGCCGCTCGCAGGCTGGGTCCAGGTAAAGCATGGCCCAGCTGGCTTCGTTGAGCCGTTCGAAACGCAGCATGCCCAGCCGCGAGGGCACGGGTAACGGCGTGACGACCTCGGCCGCCACACGGCTGGCGGCATCGGGTTGGCTTTTCATCGAAGACTCGCTTGAAGAGGGAATGCTGCGTAGGGCCGCTGCGGGTCTGGCAAGGTTGCATCATGTGCCGAGGGCTGGCAAGCAGCCATGTGTGATGCCGTGTAGGGGTTATCGGCGGCCTGGCCGGAATCTGTAGTTTGGCGTGCTTGTTCAGCGGGCAAAAAAAGCCCCGCCAATCGACGGGGTTGAGGTACGAGCGTGGCAGCTCGAAAAAGGAACTGCCCCTGCATGCAGGGGCAGTGGGCCGCCTTACAGCAGCATGGTGCGGATGTCGCCCAGCACGTCGCCCAGGCGCTTGGTGAAGCGCGCGGCGGCAGCGCCGTTGATCACACGGTGATCGTAGGACAGCGACAGTGGCAGCATCAGCTTGGGCTGGAAGGCCTTGCCATCCCAGACCGGCTGCATGGTTGCCTTGGACACGCCAAGGATCGCCACTTCCGGCGCGTTGACGATCGGCGTGAAGCCGGTGCCGCCAATGTGGCCGAGGCTGGAGATGGTGAAGCAGGCACCCTGCATCTCGTCCGCCGAGAGCTTCTTGGTACGGGCTTTTTCAGCCAGTGCCGCAGCTTCGGCAGCCAGTTGCAGAAGGCTCTTCTGGTCGACGTTCTTGATCACAGGGACCAGCAGGCCGTCCGGGGTGTCCACGGCGAAGCCGATGTGCACGTACTTCTTGCGGATGATGGCCTTGCCGCTTGGCGCCAGCGAGCTGTTGAAGTCTGGCAGTTCCTTGAGCAGGAATGCGCAGGCCTTGAGCAGCAGTGGCAGCACGGTCAGCTTCACGCCAGCCTTTTCGGCCACGGCCTTCTGCGCCACGCGGAAGGCTTCCAGCTCGGTGATGTCGGCGGAGTCGAACTGGGTCACGTGCGGCACGTTCAGCCAGCTGCGGTGCAGGTTGGCGGCACCGACCTGCATCAGGCGGGTCAGGGCCACTTCTTCCACTTCACCGAACTTGCTGAAGTCCACGGCAGGGATCGGCGGGATGCCGGCGCCACCGGTCGCGCCGGCAGCTGCCGGGGCGCTCGATGCCTTTTGCATCATCGCTTTGACGTAGACCTGCACGTCTTCCTTCAGGATGCGGCCGTGCGGGCCGGTGGCCGCGACTGCGCCCAGGTCGACACCGAATTCACGGGCCAGTTGGCGCACCGCCGGGCCTGCGTGGACCTTGGCGTTGCTACCGGCAGCAGGCGCGGTGGTGGCCGGCGCAGGGGCTGCCGCCGGGGCGGCCGCAGCAGGTGCGGCAGCCGGGGCAGCCTCAGCCTTGGCCGGGGCAGCGGCGGCAGGTGCCGGGGCAGCAGCAGGTGCTGCGCCAGCGACCTTCAGCTTGAAGATCAGGTCGCCAGTGCCGACTTCGTCTTCCAGCTTGCACAGGACTTCTTCGACCACGCCGGCAGCCGGCGACGGGATTTCCATGGAGGCCTTGTCGGACTCCAGGGTCAGCAGGCTCTGGTCAGCCTCGATACGGTCACCGACCTTGACGAACAGCTCGATGATTTCACCTTCACCGCTGCCGATGTCAGGTACGCGAATGAGTTCGCTCACTTAAAAATACTCCTCAGCAGTCCAGTGGGTTGCGCTTGTCCGGGTCGATGCCGAACTTGACGATAGCGTCTGCAACAACCTTGGGTTCGATCTCGCCACGGTCAGCCAGGGCTTCCAGGGCAGCCAGCACCACGAAGTGGCGGTCAACTTCGAAGAAGTGACGCAGCTTCTTGCGGCTGTCGCTGCGACCGTAACCGTCGGTACCCAGGACCTTGAACTCTTTGCTCGGTACCCACTGGCGAATCTGCTCGGCGAACAGCTTCATGTAGTCGGTAGAGGCAATGACCGGGCCTTTGCGACCGGCCAGGCACTGCTCGACGTAGGTCTCTTGTGACTTCTGGCCAGGCTTCAGGCGGTTGGCGCGCTCTACGGCCAGGCCGTCGCGACGCAGTTCGTTGAAGCTGGTGACGCTCCACACGTCGGCGCCGACGTTGAACTCTTCACGCAGGATCTTCGCCGCCTCGCGCACTTCGCGCAGGATAGTGCCGGAGCCCATCAGCTGTACGTGGTGTGCCGCTTCGCGGGTGTCTTCTTCGAGCAGGTACATGCCCTTGATGATGCCTTCCTCGACACCGGCCGGCATGGCTGGCTGCTGGTAGGATTCGTTCATCACGGTGATGTAGTAGAAGATGTCCTGTTGCTCTTCGGTCATCTTCTTCATGCCGTCCTGGATGATCACCGCCAGCTCGTAGCCGTAGGTTGGATCGTAGGTGCGGCAGTTCGGGATGGTGCCCGCCATCATGTGGCTGTGACCGTCTTCGTGCTGCAGGCCTTCACCGTTGAGGGTGGTACGGCCGGCAGTACCGCCGATCAGGAAGCCACGGGTGCGGCTGTCGCCAGCGGCCCAGGCCAGGTCGCCGATACGCTGGAAGCCGAACATCGAGTAGAAGATGTAGAACGGCAGCATCGGCTGGTTGTGGCAGCTGTACGAGGTACCGGCAGCGATGAACGACGACATGGCGCCGGCTTCGTTGATGCCTTCTTCCAGGATCTGGCCCTTCTTGTCCTCGCGGTAGAACATCACCTGGTCTTTGTCGACTGGCTCGTAGAGCTGGCCGACCGACGAGTAGATACCCAGCTGGCGGAACATGCCTTCCATACCGAAGGTACGGGCTTCGTCCGGGATGATCGGCACGATGCGCTGGCCGATGTCCTTGTCCTTGACCAGCTGCGCCAGAATACGCACGAAGGCCATGGTGGTGGAGATTTCGCGGTCGCCCGAGCCGTCCAGGATCGCTTTCAGCGTTTCCAGTGGCGGGGTTGGCACGCTGAAGCTCTTGGCCCGGCGCTGAGGCACGAAACCGCCCAGGGCAGCACGGCGCTCGGCCAGGTACTTGGCTTCGGCAGAACCTTCTTCGGGCTTGTAGAACGGCAGGTTCTCGAGGTCGGCATCCTTGACCGGGATGTCGAAGCGGTCACGGAAGTGACGCAGGCTGTCGACGTCGACCTTCTTGGTGTTGTGCGCGGTGTTCTTGGCTTCGCCGGCACCGGTACCGTAACCCTTGATGGTCTTGGCCAGGATGACGGTCGGCTGCTCTTTGTGGTTCACCGCCTGGTGGTAAGCCGCGTAGACCTTGTACGGGTCGTGGCCGCCACGGTTGAGCTTCCAGATCTCGTCGTCGGACAGGTCTTCGACCATGGCCTTGAGTTCCGGGGTGTTGAAGAAGTTCTCACGAACGTACGCGCCGTCTTTGGCTTTGTAGTTCTGGTACTCGCCGTCGATGACTTCGTCCATGCGGCGCTGCAGGGCACCGTTGGTGTCCTTGGCCAGCAGTGGGTCCCAGAAGCGGCCCCAGACGACTTTGTTGACGTTCCAGCCACCGCCACGGAACACACCTTCGAGTTCCTGGATGATCTTGCCGTTGCCGCGAACCGGGCCGTCGAGGCGCTGCAGGTTGCAGTTGATGACGAAGATCAGGTTGTCCAGCTTCTCGCGGCCGGCCAGGGCGATTGCACCCAGCGATTCCGGCTCGTCGCACTCGCCGTCGCCCATGAAGCACCAGACTTTCTGCTTGCCGGCAGGGATGAAGCCGCGCGCTTCCAGGTACTTCATGAAGCGGGCCTGGTAGATGGCCTGGATCGGGCCCAGACCCATCGAAACGGTCGGGAACTGCCAGAAGTCAGGCATCAGCCATGGGTGAGGGTACGAAGACAGGCCGTTGCCGTCCACTTCCTGGCGGAAGTTGTTCATCTGTTCTTCGCTGATGCGGCCTTCCATGAAGGCGCGGGCATAGATGCCTGGGGAGGCGTGGCCCTGGAAGAAGATCAGGTCGCCGCCATGTTCTTCGGTCGGGGCCTGGAAGAAGTAGTTGAAGCCGATGTCGTACAGGGTGGCGCTGGAGGCGAAGCTGGAGATGTGTCCGCCCAGGTCCGAGTCTTTCAGGTTGGTACGCATGACCATGGCCAGGGCGTTCCAACGCACCATCGAGCGAATGCGGCGTTCCATGAACAGGTCGCCAGGCATGCGTGCTTCGTGGGTGACAGGGATGGTGTTGCGGTATGGCGTGGTGATCGCATACGGCAGCTGGGAACCACTACGGGTGGCCAGCTCGCCCATACGGGTCATCAGGTAATGAGCGCGGTCTTCGCCTTCTTTGTCGAGGACCGACTCCAGGGCATCCAGCCATTCCTGGGTTTCGATTGGATCGAGGTCTTGCATGGCTTGCTCCAGGGCGGAAAGGCAACCAGAATCGATTGCCTGAGATTGCGACTGGCCTTATGGGCAGACGTCGTGAATTCTTGGATTACCGGGGTGTCGTCCGGCGCGTTGTAGTTTTACTACATTTGCTTGCGCATTTCATGCTTTTACACGACACGAGTAGTAGTAAAACTACAATTGTGCGACGTTTGGTCGCACGTTGGCTTGTGAGGAAAAACGTTCATGTTGGTTGGCATTGTGTCGCGAACGGGTGTTTCTTGATGTTTGTTGCCAATTTTGCATTTTTTTCAGCTATTTCCAACTTTTGTACGACAGTCCAACCGTGGTCCGGCTTCCCTTTGGCCGCTTTTTTCTCTCTATTTCACGCCGATCAAGGATAGACCATGCGCCTACCTTTGCCCTCCGATCTGCCTGCCAGCTTGCAGCCGCTGGTTTCTCGCAACCAGCAGTTCCTGCGCGATGCCGTGGCGGCTCACCCCGAACTGGACCTGAACGATTGCAGTGCAGCCCAGCGGCACCAGTTCGACCAGGTGGCCGCGGCCAGCGACTTCGTGCTGGGCGTGGCCCAGCGCGACCCGGCCATGCTGTTTGCCCTGCTGGCCAGCGGTGAGCTGGAACGGCGCTATGCCCCGGGGGAGCTGCGCGGGCAAATTGCCGCGGCGGCGCAGGCGGCGCAAAGCGAAGAGGAACTGGCGCGCAACCTGCGCCGCGCGCGCAATCGGCAGCAAGTGCGCATCATCTGGCGTGACATTACCCGCCAGGCGGAACTTGGCGAAACCTGCCGCGACCTGTCGGACCTGGCCGATGCCTGCATCGACGAAGCCTACCAATGGCTTTACCCGCGCCACTGCCAGCAATTCGGGACGCCCATCGGCAACCGCAGTGGCCAGCCGCAGCACATGGTTGTGCTGGGCATGGGCAAGCTGGGCGCGGTCGAACTCAACCTGTCCTCGGACATCGACCTGATCTTCGGTTTCCCCGAGGGCGGTGAAACCGAAGGGGTCAAGCGCTCGCTGGACAACCAGGAGTTCTTTACCCGCCTGGGCCAGCGCCTGATCAAGGCATTGGACCCGGTGACCGTCGACGGCTTCGTGTTCCGCGTCGACATGCGGTTGCGCCCTTACGGCTCTGCCGGGGCCCTGGTGCTCAGCTTCAATGCCCTGGAGCAGTATTACCAGGACCAGGGGCGCGACTGGGAACGCTACGCCATGATCAAGGCTCGGGTGGTGGCCGGCGATCAGGCTGCTGGCGCGCAGTTGCAGGAAATGCTGCGCCCGTTCGTGTACCGCCGCTACCTGGACTTTTCCGCCATCGAAGCGCTGCGCACCATGAAGCAGTTGATCCAGCAGGAAGTCCGGCGCAAGGGCATGGCCGACAACATCAAGCTCGGTGCTGGCGGCATTCGTGAGGTCGAGTTCATCGCCCAGGCGTTCCAGCTGATCCACGGTGGGCGTGACCTCAGCCTGCAGCAGCGGCCGTTGCTCAAGGTGCTGGCCACCCTCGAAGGCCAGGGCTACCTGCCGCCGGCAGTGGTGGCTGAGCTGCGCGAAGGCTATGAGTTCCTGCGTTATACCGAGCACGCCATCCAGGCCATCGCCGACCGCCAGACTCAGATGCTGCCCGAGGGCGAGACCGATCAGGCGCGGGTCGCCTTCATGCTTGGCTTTGCCGACTGGCAGAGCTTCCACGACCAGCTGACGTACTGGCGTGGCCGCATCGACTGGCATTTCCGCCAGGTCATTGCCGACCCGGACGATGAAGACGGTGAAGGCGAGTTGGTGGTGGGCGGTGAGTGGTCGCCGCTGTGGGAGCAGGCCCAGGACGAGGAAGCGGCTGGTCGCCAACTGGAGGAGGCCGGCTTCAAGGCGCCTGTGGACGCTTTGCGGCGCCTGGCCGCGTTGCGCTCAAGCCCGCAGCTGCGCTCCATGCAACGCATCGGGCGTGAGCGCCTGGATGCCTTTATTCCACGCTTGCTGGCGCAAGCGGTGGAGCACGACAACCCCGACCTGGTACTCGAGCGGGTATTGCCGCTGGTAGAGGCGGTGGCGCGGCGTTCGGCCTACCTGGTGCTGCTGACGGAAAACCCGGGTGCATTGCGCCAACTGTTGACCCTGTGCGCCGCCAGCCCCTGGATCGCCGAGCAGATGGCCCGCTACCCGCTGCTGCTCGATGAGTTGCTCAATGAGGGCCGCCTGTTCAGCCCCCCACTGGCGCCAGAGCTGGCCAGCGAGCTGCGCGAGCGCCTGACGCGCATCCCCGAAGACGACCTTGAGCAGCAGATGGAGGCGCTGCGCCATTTCAAGCTGGCCCACAGCCTGCGCGTGGCGGCCTCGGAAATCAGCGGCAACCTGCCCTTGATGAAGGTCAGCGACTACCTGACCTGGCTGGCCGAGGCCATTCTTGACCAGGTGCTGGCGCTGGCCTGGCGCCAGACCGTGGCCCGCCACGGTCAGCCCAAGCGCAGTGACGGCAGCCTGTGCGACCCAGGGTTCATCATCATCGGCTACGGCAAGATGGGTGGGCTGGAACTGGGCCACGGCTCGGACCTGGACCTGGTGTTCATCCACGATGGCGACCCGCAGGCGGAAACCGACGGGGCCAAGCCGATCGACAGTGCGCAGTTCTTTACCCGCCTTGGCCAACGCATCATTCACCTGCTGACCACCCAAACCAACTCGGGCCAGCTGTATGAGGTGGACATGCGCCTGCGCCCGTCGGGGGCTTCGGGCCTGCTGGTCAGTTCGCTGGGGGCCTTCGAGCGCTACCAGCAGAACGAAGCCTGGACCTGGGAGCACCAGGCCCTGGTGCGGGCCCGTGTGCTGGTCGGTTGCAAGCAGGTGGGGGCTGCGTTCGAGGGTGTTCGCGCCAAGGTGCTGGGCCAGGCCCGTGACCTTGGGAAGCTGCGCAGCGAAGTGAGCGAAATGCGCGCCAAGATGCGTGACAACCTGGGCACCAAGGCCACCGCCGCCGGGACTGCAGCCAATGCCTTCGAGGCTGGCATGCCGTTCGATATCAAGCAGGATGCCGGCGGTATCGTCGATATTGAATTTATGGTGCAATACGCCGCTTTGGCCTGGGGCCACGAGCACCCGGCCATACTCCGATGGACCGATAACATCCGCATTCTGGAAGAGCTGGAGCAGGCAGGTTTGCTGCCAGCCAGTGACGCGGTGCTGTTGCGTGAAGTGTACAAGGCGTTCCGCTCGGCCTCGCACCGCCAGGCCCTGCAGAAACAGGCCGGGGTGATCGATGCGGCGCAGTTTGCCGATGAACGCCGTGAGGTGCGGCGGATCTGGGGTGAGCTGGGTTTGACTTGAGAATGTTGGGGCCGCGTTGCGGCCCATCGCGACACAAGGCCGCTCCTACAGGAGAACGCATTCCCTTGTAGGAGCGGCCTTGTGTCGCGATGGGCTGCAAAGCAGCCCCAAAGGCTCATGCTTCACCACCGGTGGTACACTGTCCGCCACATAGCCTGAATATAAAGAGGGGAGGCCAGGCTGAACCGCAGCCTGTAGCCTCCCCGAGCGTTTCTGGACTAAGCATGAGAATACTGATCATTGGCCCCAGCTGGGTCGGCGACATGGTGATGGCGCAGACCCTGTTCCAGTGCATGAAACAGCAGCACCCCGACTGCGTGATCGACGTGCTGGCACCCGAGTGGAGCCGGCCGATCCTCGAACGCATGCCCGAAGTGCGCCAGGCCTTGAGCTTTCCGCTCGGCCACGGCGCACTGGAGCTGGCCACGCGGCGGCGTATCGGCAAGTCCCTGGCCGGCCAATACGACCAGGCCATCCTGCTGCCCAACTCGTTGAAGTCGGCGCTGGTCCCCTTCTTCGCCGGCATTCCCAAGCGCACCGGTTGGCGCGGCGAAATGCGTTTCGGCCTGCTCAATGACGTGCGCAAGCTGGACAAGGCCCGCTACCCGCTGATGATCGAGCGTTTCATGGCCCTGGCCTACGCCCCTGGTGCCGAATTGCCGCAACCGTACCCGCGCCCGCACCTGCAAATCGAAGCCCAGAGCCGCGAGGCCGCCTTGGCCAAGTTCGGCCTGGAGCTCGACCGCCCGGTACTGGCGCTGTGCCCCGGTGCCGAGTTTGGCGAGGCCAAGCGCTGGCCGGCCGAACACTATGCCGCCGTGGCGGATGCGATGATCCGCCAGGGCTGGCAGGTATGGCTGTTCGGCTCGAAAAACGACCACCCGGTGGGCGAGCAGATCCGCGACCGGCTGATCCCGGGGTTGCGCGAAGAGTCGGCCAACCTGGCTGGTGAAACCTCGCTGGCCGAGGCTATTGACCTGATGTCGTGCGCGCAGGCCGTGGTGTCCAACGACTCGGGGCTGATGCACGTGGCGGCTGCGCTCAACCGTCCGCTGGTGGCCGTATATGGCTCCACCTCGCCCGGCTTCACCCCACCGCTGGCCGAACAGGTGGAAGTGGTGCGCACCGGTATCGAGTGCAGCCCCTGCTTTGACCGCACCTGCCGCTTCGGCCACTACAACTGCCTGCGCCTGCTGGAGCCCGGTAAAGTCATCGCCGCCCTGCATAGCCTGAGCGGGCCGGACCTGATCGATGCCGTGGCCGAGGTCGACTAAGTGCGGGTACTGATCATCAAGACCTCATCCCTGGGTGACGTGATCCATACCCTGCCGGCACTGACCGATGCCGCCCATGCGCTCCCGGGCATCCGGTTCGACTGGGTGGTGGAAGAAGGCTTCGCCGAAATCCCCAGCTGGCACCCGGCGGTCGACCAGGTCATCCCGGTGGCCATCCGCCGCTGGCGCAAGAACCTTTGGCAAACCCTCAAGAGCGGCGAATGGAAGGCCTTCAAGCAGCGCTTACGCGCGCGCAAGTACGACCTGGTGATCGACGCCCAGGGCCTGGTCAAGTCGGCCTGGCTCACCCGCTACGTGAAGGCCCCGGTGGCTGGCCTGGACCGCTATTCGGCCCGTGAAGGCTGGGCCAGCCGCTTTTATGACCGGCGCCTGTCGGTTGCTACCGGCCAGCATGCGGTCGAGCGGGTGCGCCAGCTGTTCGCCATGGCCCTGGCCTACGACCTGCCCGAAGGCATCGGCAACTACGGCCTGGACCTCGAGCGCCTGCAACTGCCGCCAGCGGCGCCCTATGTCGTGTTCCTGCATGGCACCACCTGGGCGACCAAGCACTGGCCGGAAGCCTATTGGCGCGAACTGGCCGAGCGCATGGGCCGGCGCAAGCTGGAGGTGCGCCTGCCGTGGGGCAACCCGGCGGAGAAGGCGCGGGCCGAGCGCATTGCCCAAGGCTTGAACAATTGCCAGGTGCTCCCCAAATTGAACCTTGCCGGTGTGGCCCGCGTGCTGGCAGCGGCAAAGGCCTGCGTGGCGGTCGATACCGGCCTGGGCCACCTGGCCGCGGCACTCGATGTGCCGACCATTTCGTTATTCGGCCCGACCAACCCGGGCCTGACCGGCGCCTACGGACGGACCCAGATTCACCAGGCCAGTGACTGGCCCTGCGCGCCCTGCCTGCAGAAGAAGTGCACCTACAAACCGAGCGCCGATGACCTGGCCCGGTTCGATCTCAAACGCGAGTGGCCACTGTGCTTCACTCGCCTGAATCCCGAGCATGTGGCGAGCCGCTTGAGCGCGTTGCTGCTGGCTGAGGATGTCCGTTGATGCAACTGGCTTTCGTACTTTACAAATATTTCCCCTTTGGCGGGCTGCAACGCGACTTCATGCGCATTGCCCTGGAGTGCCAGAAGCGCGGCCACCAGATCCGTGTGTACACGTTGATCTGGGAGGGCGACATTCCTCCAGGCTTCGAGGTGCTGGTGGCGCCGGTCAAGGCGGTCTTCAACCACCGGCGCAACGAGAAGCTCAGTGCCTGGATGGCCGCCGACCTGGCCAAGCGCCCGGTCGACCGCCTGATCGGCTTCAACAAGATGCCGGGGCTGGACGTGTACTACGCCGCCGACGGCTGCTTCGAGGACAAGGCGCAAACCCTGCGTGGCGGCCTGTACCGCCGTTGGGGCCGCTACCGGCACTTTGCCGAGTACGAGCGTGCGGTGTTCGCCAAGGACGCGCATACCGAAGTGCTGATGATTTCCGAAGTGCAGCAGCCGCTGTTCATCAAGCATTACGGCACTCCGCTGGAGCGCTTCCACCTGTTGCCGCCGGGCATTTCCCAGGACCGCCGCGCGCCGGCCAATGCCGCCGAGATTCGCGCCGAGTTCCGCAAGGAGTTCAACCTGGGCGAGGGTGACCTGCTGCTGGTGCAGATCGGCTCGGGCTTCAAGACCAAGGGCGTGGACCGCAGCCTCAAGGCGCTGGCGGCACTGCCGTCGGCGCTGCGCAAGCGCACCCGGTTGATGGTCATCGGCCAGGACGACCCCAAGGTATTCCAGCTGCAAAGCGCTACCCTGGGCCTGGGCGACCAGGTGCAGTTCCTCAAGGGCCGTAGCGACATCCCGCGCTTTCTGCTGGGTGCCGACGTGCTGATTCACCCGGCGTACAACGAAAACACCGGTACAGTGCTGCTCGAAGCGCTGGTGGCCGGTTTGCCGGTGCTGGTGTCCAGGGTGTGCGGCTATGCCCATTACATTGCCGAGGCCGACAGTGGCCTGGTGCTGGACGAGCCGTTCGAGCAGGACCAGCTCAACAGCTACCTGCAGTGCATGCTGGAAGACCCGCAGGCCCGCGCCAGCTGGTCGCGCAACGGACTGGCATTCGCCGAAACCGCCGATCTGTACAGCATGCCGCAGCATGCTGCCGACGTGATCCTGGGGCAGAAAACCGCATGAAGCTGATACTGGCCGAACCCTTCAAACACCTGTGGGCCGGGCGCGATGCCTTCGACGCCGTGGAGGCGCTGCAAGGTGAGGTCTACCGCGAACTCGAAGGCCGCCGCACGCTGCGTACCGAGGTGGCTGGCGAGGGCTTTTTCGTCAAGATCCACCGCGGTATCGGCTGGGGCGAGATCTTCAAGAACCTGCTGACCGCCAAGCTGCCGGTGCTCGGTGCCGGCCAGGAGTGGCAGGCGATCCAGCGTTTGCATGAAGCGGGCGTGCCAACCATGACCGCGGTCGCCTACGGTGAGCGCGGCAGCAACCCCGCCGCGCAACATTCGTTCATCATCACCGAAGAGCTGGCGCCGACCATCAGCCTGGAAGACTTCAGCATCGACTGGGCCAGGCAGCCGCCCGAGCCGCGCCTGAAGCATGCGCTGATCGCCGAGGTGGCGAAAATGACCGGCGGCATGCACCGCGCCGGGGTCAACCACCGCGACTGCTACATCTGCCACTTCCTGCTGCACACTGACCGCGCGGTGACGGCGGATGATTTCAAACTGTCGGTGATCGACCTGCACCGCGCGCAAACCCGGGCGACAATCAGCCGGCGTTGGCGTGACAAGGACCTGGCGGCGCTGTACTTCTCGGCGCTGGACATCGGCCTTACCCAACGCGACAAATTGCGCTTCCTGCGCGCTTACTTCCAGCGCCCGCTGCGGCAAGTCCTCAAGGACGAAGCCGCGCTGCTGGCCTGGCTGGAGCGCAAGGCGCAGAAACTCTACGATCGCAAGCAACGCTATGGGGATGCACTCTAATGGCGAGTTGGACACTGGCGCCGGGTTACCAACACCTGGCGGCGGACTTCGGCAGCCTCGATGCGGTATTTGCCATTCAAGGCGAACGCCTGACCCGCGACCCGCTCAGCGAGGTGGTGCGCATCGAGCGTGATGGGGTCAACTATTACGTCAAGCGGTACACCGGTGCCGGCAAGCACATGCGCCGCTACCTGGGCCGGCCGCGCATCAAGGCCGAATGGCAGAACCTCAAGCAGTTCGCCAAGTGGGGCATTCCCACCGCCGAAGTGGTGGCCTGGGGCCTTGAGCGCAATGGCCTGGCCTTTGGCCGCGGGGCGATGATCACCCGCGAGCTGCCCAACACCGAAGACCTGTCGGCACTGGCCGAGCGCAACGATGCGCGGCTGGCCGATCGCACCTGGGTCGACCATATCAGCCGCCAGTTGGCCCGCCATACCCGGGTGATGCACGAACACCGTTTCGCCCACAACGACCTGAAGTGGCGCAACCTGCTGGTCGATGACCAAGGCACGCTGTTCTTCATCGACTGCCCCACCGGCGATTTCTGGCGCGGGTTCATGTGGCGGCACCGGCTGATCAAAGACCTGGCCTGCCTCGACAAGGTGGCCAAGTACCACCTCTCGGCTACCCAGCGCCTGCGTTTCTACCTGCAGTACCGTGACCGTAAACGGCTTGATGCGCGCGACAAGAAACGCATTCGCCAGGTGCTGGGCTTTTTCGAGGGAAGGGAATGACCGACTACCTGGCCAGCGCAGAACTCGCGCTGCTCAAACGCCATGGGCTGGATGACTTCGAGGCGCTGTGGGCGCTGCAACTGGACGCCGTGGACGAGCCCAACACCGGCCGTGGCGGCTGGAGCAGCGTGTTCCGCCTGGAGCTCGAAGGCAAGGGGTACTACCTCAAGCGCCAGTGCGACTACCTGACCCGCACCCTGCACCGGCCGTTTGGCGAGCCAACCTTCGCCCGCGAATTCCGCAATATCAGCCGTTATCAGAAGTTGCACATTCCGGCCTTGCAGGCGGTGTTCTACGGTGAGCGCAAGCAGGGCGGCCAGCACCGGGCGATTCTGATGACTCGTGCCCTGGACGCGTGGGCCGACCTCGACAGCCTGCTGGGCCAATGGCCGCAGTTGGGCGAGGCCGAACGCAACGGCATCCTGCAGGCGTGCGGCCAGCTGGCGCGTACCCTGCACGGCGCCGGCCAGGTGCACGGCTGCTTCTACCCCAAGCACATCTTTCTGCGCCAGCGCCGCGAGGGGTGGGACGCCCAACTGATCGACCTGGAAAAGACCCGGCCGTTGCTGTTCGGCATGCGTGACCGCCTCAAAGACCTGGAGCCGCTGCTACGCCGCGCCCGGGCCTGGAGCGAGGCGGATGTCCGCACCTTGCTGGCCAGCTACCTGGCGCAGCCCGCCGAAGGCACGCTGGTCGCCACCTGGCGGCAACGCCTGACGCAACGCCGTCGTGAAAAAGAGGCCCGCTGATGCGTTTGTCTGAACTCAAGGCTGCCGGGCGTAGCCCGTCACTGCCGCTGACCCTGACCTTGGCCGATGCCGCCGGCAGCGCTGACCTGCAGCTGCTCAGCCTGTTGCGTGTGCTACCGGGCCAGCGCTATGTCGGCGCCGGTGTGTGGCGCGGGACGCCAGTACTGGCCAAGTTGTTGGTGGGTGCTAACGCGGCGCGGCATTTCCAGCGCGAATTGCAGGGCGTGAAGCTGTTGGCCGGGCAGGGGCTGACCACGCCCAGGCTGCTGGCCGACGGGCTCAGGGAAGGCGAAGGTGGCTGGCTGCTGTTTGAATTCCTCGACGGTGCCCAAAGCCTGGCCGATGCCTGGGGCGCGGTGGAAAACCTGCCGGTGCTGGCCGACGCGCAGCAGCAGGTGCTGGGTGAGGCGCTGACGGCCGTGGCGCACATGCACGCCAAAGGCCTGTGGCAGGAAGACCTGCACCTGGACAACCTGCTGCGCCACGCCGGCAAGCTGTACCTGATCGATGGCGCCGGCATCAAGGCCGAAACCCCTGGCCAGCAACTCTCGCGCCCGCGGGTGCTGGAAAACCTCGGGGTATTCTTCGCCCAGTTGCCCAAGCGCCTGGAACCGTTCATCGAAGAGTTGCTGGTGCATTACCTGCTGGCCAATGCCGAGCACGCGCTGCCACTGGAAGCCTTGCAGAAGCAGGTGGACAAGGTGCGCAGCTGGCGGCAGAAGGACTACCTGGAAAAGGCCGGGCGCGAATGCAGCCTGTTCAGCGTACAGCGCAGCTTGTCGGGCTTGCGTGCGGTTCGCCGCAGCGAGGTGGCCGCCATGCTGCCGGTGCTGGAACAGGCCGATGCCTTGATCGACCAAGGCCACCTGTACAAGACCGGTGGCGCCGCCAGTGTGGCGCGTATCGAGGTGAATGGCCGGCAGTTGGTGCTCAAACGCTACAACATCAAGAACACCGCGCACTGGCTCAAGCGCTTCTGGCGCCCGAGCCGGGCCTGGCATTCATGGATCGAAGGGCACCGCCTGGAGTTTCTCGACATCGCCACGCCACGCCCCTTGGCGGTGCTGGAGCAGCGGGTGCTGGGCCTGCGCAGCCGTGCCTACCTGGTCACCGAGTATGTCGAAGGCCCAGACCTGACCGCGTGCTTTGCGCCCTACGTGGAAAGTGGCGAGGCCCCGCAAGAACAGCTCGATGCGTTGGTGCAGGTGATGCAGCAGCTGATCCGCGAGCGCATCAGCCACGGCGACTTCAAGGGGCACAACCTGTTCTGGGACAACGGGCGCTGGTCGCTGATCGACCTGGACGCCATGTGCCAGCATGCCACCCAGCTCAGCTTCGCCCCCGCCTATGCCCGCGACCGGGCACGGCTGCTGCGCAACTGGCCAAGTGGCAGTGCCTTGCATCAGCGGTTGGACGGGCTGTTGCCGCGGCTTACCGAATAACAGTCTGGAAACGCCAGCCAGTCACTGCTTCGGCCGGGCTGGCGAACCCGGATGCGCCACTGGTCCCCCTGCCAACGCACAATGGCCCAGGCAATGGGCCTGCTGTGCGGTTGCCCGGGCATCAGCAAATGGTAATGGTTGTCCAGCAAGTGCGCGCGCAGCGGCAACGCCTGGCTGCCTGCCACCAGAAAGTACTCCCGGCCCAGGCGGTACAGCCCAGCGGTGTCGGTTGGCTCGGCGCCAGCGGGGTACGTGGGCAGTTGGCACGCTTTGAACAGCGCCTGCAAGTCGGGTAGCCCGTCATGCCACAGCACCACAGAGTCCACTACCCATTCGCCGTCTTCGCGGCGTTTGACCGGTACCTTGGTATAGGCGTCTGGCATGCGCGGGTCTACTACCCGCCAGCGGTAGCCGTCGAAAGCGACCTGGTATGTAGCCCCGCTGGCATCCCGGATGTAGTAGAAGCTCATGCCGGGGTACGGCGAGGGTTGCTCGTAGATACCTTCTTTGTGAATGCCATCCACGCGGTAGCGCAGTTTTTCACGGTTGATGTTCACGCTTGCCGAAGGCGGCAACTTCAGCGGTGGAGGCGAGGGTATTCCCCGCAACGCGCGGCGCATCACGGTTGTTCCACCCAGGTTGTTGACGGCGTCGTTGGCGTAGGTGAAGGCGTCGACGATGTGCTTCAGTACCTCCGTACGTTGCGCTTGCTTGAAGGCCTTGTGCGCATCGATCACCGACAGGATCGAACGCCCCAACGATACCGCCACCAGTGCCCGGTTGGGCAACACGAAGCTGATCAAGTCCAGAATGAGCGTCAGCCCGCGCAGGCCGAGCTCGGTCAGCAGTTCCCGCCGGGTGTTGGTGCTGGCATCGACCGCGGCCAGCATGGCATTCACTTCCGCGAGGTAGCGGGCCTGCTGGAAATCGCCGGTGATCGTCGGGCGTTGTACATGGGGCCCCATGCCGCCTTTGGTCAGCCATAGCTCGATTTGCTCACGGTCGGCCAGCGGCAGGCGGTCTTTCAGGTAATCGCGCAGGGCAGGTTGTTTGCGCAGGGTCTTGAGCATGTGCCGGGTATTGCGAAACTCACGCCAGGCACGGCGGTCCGGGGCGTCCGGGGTGTAGACGATGAAGCGGGCGAAGCCTGGGCTGTCTGGGGTGACCAGCATGATGCCTTGCAGCGTATGCCCACCGATCAGCAACTGGCGCACGCTCAGTTGCGCTACGTCTGCCTGTTGGCGGGCATGGCTTTGCGGGTATTCGAGCAAGGTGGTGATCCAGGCGAACCCGCGCTCGAACGGGTCTTCGAGAAGGTGGCCGGCATAGTGCGCCTTGGCCGCTTCAGCGCGCATGCGCGCATGGCTGATGGCGACATAACTGTCCTGCCGCCACTGTGCCTGCGGCGATGTCAGCAAATGGGTGCGCAGGTATTGGCTGTAGCTTTCACCCACATCCAGCTCACGCACCAGCTGCTTGACCTGGCTTGGGCTGACGCCAGCGATGGTCACGCCCTGCTTGTCGTGCACCCTCGCCGTCAACCAGTAGTCGATATCGAGCAAGCTGACGTTGATCAGCGCCAGCTCGTCGATGCGGTAGGTCTGCTGGACCAGCTCGATGCTGTCGCCAACCTGCGGGCGGCTGGCGACGGGTATCCAGGGGCCGGTAATGCTGGGCGGCAACACAGGGCCTATGGGCCTGGCCAGGGTAACGCTGACATACACGCCGAGCGGGTCGATATCCAGCTGGTGACGTTGGCGCAGATGCGTGCGCAGGCGTTCACGTGTCCAGGCGAGCAGGCCATTGCGGTCGACGAATTGCTCAAGGCTCAGGATACCGGGTGCCGCCGCCTTGTCGATGGCGATCACCAGCTCTTGCAGGGTTTGCATGATGTGCGTGAGGCCCTGTGCCGAGGCGTTTTTCAGCCAGGCTGGCGAGTTGCGCTCCAGCAGCAGGCCGTAGCGTGTCTGTAGCGCAGAGCGGCTGTCGGCCCATGGCAGCAGATCGGCGGCCTCGGCCAGGTCCGCTGTCAGCTTGGGCCAGTCCACCGCCGCCTGCTGCGCAGCTTCCTGCCAGGCCTGGGTCAGCGCGGCGTGCTGGCCGTCGATCAAGGCCTGAGCCTGTGCCTGAATCATGTCCTCGTTGAACCATTCATAGCGCAGGCGCTCGGCGTTGCGGGCGTTGTCGCGATCGTGTTCGTTGCTCATGTGCCGCAGCAGTGGCCGGCTTTGCTGCACGTCGTCCAGGCGTTCGCAAAGCTCGGGGTGCAGCTCGGCAAGGCTATCGAATGCTTCGATGCCATGGGACAGGCTGCACAGCAGCGCGTAGTCGGTGGTGTTGCGGGTGTCTGGCATGCGGCCCTCGGGCCCGCCTTCGACGATCACGAAAGTGCCGGGCAGGTAGCTACGCCAATTGGGTGTGGTGATGTCCAGTACGGGGCGGTAGATCTGCGGCCGTTGCGCGGCTGGTAAATGCTGGCGCTGCGAGGGCAGCGGCCTGTTGGCGCAGCAGGTGACCAGCTCGGCATGGCTCGAACCCAGCGTATGGTCATCGCTGCGCAACGCGATTTGCGCCAGCAGTTGCTGGCGCAGCAGCGCAGCCAGGCGTGCCTGCCGGCTTTCGCCGCTTGCGGTGCCAAGCCAGTACTGCGCAAGGTCGGCGAAGTAGCGCTGCCGTGCGTTCAGCAGCGGCAGCGACGGGTCGGGCGTTGGGGGTGGGGTGAGCAGGGCGCTCAATTGCGCATCGAAGGACTTGAAGTGTGTCAGGCTCATGGCGGGCTCCACGGTGAACAGGCCGTGCAGCTTGGTCCCAGCTGTTGATCCAGGCGTGTTAGCTGTTTACCTCATTTGCCGCTCAGCCCACGGAACCCGAGCCATGCCGGAATGCCCAGCCCCAGCCAGGCCAGGGCGTCCCAGGCGCCGTCCCCGAGCAGCGCGGCGAACAGGCCGGCTGCACCCAGCGCGGCGATGAGCCCAGGCCAGGCGAAGATCTGCCTGGTGCTGCGTGACGTGTGGCTCACGGGCGCGCCCCCCTGCTGCTGCGCAGCTTGGTCCACCACAGGTAGAGGCCGCTGCCGAGTACGATGATCGTCAGCACGTCCAGTGCTGCCCACAGCACCTGCATGGGCCGCCCGCCGTAGTCGCCAAAATGCAGGGGTTGCGACAGGCCCATGGCATCCATGTACCAGGGGCGTTCGCCGACGGCGGTCACTTGCAGCGTGCGTGCATCGATCAGGACCGGGGTCAGCAGGTGCGAAGTGAGGTGCGTGGCACCTTTCATGAACACCGCGTAGTGGTGCTCACTGGAGAAGCGTGTACCGGGGAAGGCGATGAAGTCTGGGCGCATGCCGGGGGCGGCCTGTTCGGCGATGGCCAGCAGGTCGCTGGCCGCAGCGCGTTCGCCCAGCGGTGGGGCGTTGCGGTAGGGCGCCACCATGGCCGCCAGGCTGTCGTTGCGCCAGGCAGCGATCACCAGGTCGGACAGGGCGCTGATCACGCCGGTTACACCGACAGTCAGTGCCCAGGCCAAGGTGACGATGCCGATCAGGTTGTGCAGGTCGAGCCAGCGCAGGCGCCGGGATTTGTCGTGGCGCACGCTGGCGAAGCCCAGCCGGCGCATGAACGGGGCATACAGCACGGTGCCGGACACGATCGCGACGACGAACAGCACGCCCATGAAGGCCAGCAGCAACTTGCCCGGCAGGCCGGCGAACATGTCCACGTGCAGGCGCAGCATCAGCATCATGAAGCCACCGTTGGCGGCGGGCATGGCTACCGCTTCGCCTGTGCGGGCGTCGAGCATGAAGGTGTGCGACAGGTTGGGCTCGGTACCGGCGGTGGCGGCGGTGATGGCCACCACGCCGTCGGGTTGGTCTTCTTCATAACCAAAGTACTGCATGACCTCGCCGGGGCGGTGCTGCTCGGCCTTGAGCACCAGCTGTTGCAGGTCGAGGTGCGGGGTGCCGGGCGGCATTTCGCGCAGTTCGGCGGCGTCGCCCAGCAGGTGTTCGAGTTCGTGGTGGAAGATCAGCGGCAGGCCGGTGAGGGCGAGCAACAGCAGGAACAGGGTACAGACCAGGCTGCTCCAGGTGTGGACCGCTGACCAGCGGCGGATGGTTGGGCTTTTCATCACGGTACCGTTTTTTGCCTGAGGAATTGGAGGGGGCTGCTGCGCAGCCCAATCGCCGGCAAGCCAGCTCCCACAGGTCAGCGCAGGTCCTCGGGGTCCTGATTTACCTGTGGGGGCTGGCTTGCCGGCGATTGGGCCGCAACGCGGCCCCGGCTCACTCAGAACTTGTAGGTGGCGCTGGCCACGACACTCCGCTCGTCGCCGTAGTAGCAGTAGTACGAGTCACAGGTGGAGAGGTAGTCCTTGTCCAGCAGGTTGTTCGCATTGAGCGCGACCGACGCCCCTTTCAGGCTGTTGTCCAGGCGGCCCAGGTCGTAATGCACCGAGGCATCGAACACCGTGTAGGCATTGGCCTTGCCCAGCCAGGTGTTGCCTTGGTCACCATAGGTATTGCCGGTGTAGCGTGCCCCCAGGCCGATGCCGAAGCCGTCCAGTACGCCCGAGTGGAAGGTGTAGTCGCCCCACACCGAGGCCTGCTGGTTAGGCATCAGTTGCAGGCGGTTGCCCTTGAACTGGCCATCCTGCACTTCGGATTTGGCCAGGGTATAGGCGGCAATTACCTTCAGGTTGTCGGTAACGTCGGAAACCGCTTCAAGCTCCAGGCCGCGGACTTTCACTTCGCCGGTTTGGCTGGTGACACTGGTATTGCCGTCGTTGCTGGTGACCAGCACATTCTTTTGAGTCAGGTCATACACTGCGGCCGAGAGCAACGTATTTGAACCGGGGGGCTGGTATTTGACACCCAGTTCCCACTGCTTGCCTTCGGTTGGTTTGAACGACTTCAGTGGGTCCGCATCGGCCTTGCTGGCGGGCTGGAAAGATTCTGCATAGGACAGGTAAGGCACAAACCCCGAATCGAAGACGTAACTGATCGCCGCGTTGCCGCTGAAGTTACTGTCGCGCTGGGTGTTGGTAGCGTCGCCTTTGTTGAAGAACGTTGTACCGGTGTGTACCCAGTCCTCCCGACCACCCAAGGTCAGCCGCCAGTTGCCCAGCGCCATTTGGTCCTGCACGTACAGGCCGGTCTGAATGGTTTTCTGGTCGTAGTCGTAGTAGGCAGTGGAACGGTCGGGTCTGCTGATCGGCAAACCGTAGACTGGGTCGTTGACATTGATGGGTGGCGCAGCGCCATAGATCGTCAGGAAATTGTTGTTGGTACGTTGGTGGTCCAGGCCGAGCAGCAAGGTGTGGCTGATGGCGCCTGTGCTGAAATCACCCTGGAAGTTGTTGTCGACGGCGAACTGGCTGATGTCCTCGTCAACGTTGGTGGTACTACGCCCCACGTTGCCTTGGTCGTCCACGACCATACCGAACTCCGGCAAGTAGCTGTTGACGGTGATCGTCTGGAACGACAGCTCGGACTTGGTATAGCGCAAGTTTTGCCGGAACTGCCACACGTCGTTGAAACGGTGCTCGAACGCGTAGCCCAGCGCGTAGTAGGTACGGTCGTAGAATTCGTAATTCGGGTCACCCAGGTTCTTGTGGTGCGAGATCTTGCCGAACGGCATGTCGATCTTGGTGCCCTGGATCGGTCGGAACTGGCTGGTGACCCCGGTATCGTCGCGGGTGAATTGGGAAAGGAAGGTCAGCGAGGTATCTTCGTCCACGTTCCAGGTCAGGCTCGGGGCGATGTTGTAGCGCTTGTTGTCGATGTGATCGACCTGCGTACCGCTGTCACGGATCACACCGCTCACGCCATACAGCAAGCGGCCGTCGTCATCGATCTTGCCGGTGCTGGCGAAGTTGATCTGGCGGTGGTTGTCACTGCCATATTGCAGTTCGATTTCATGCGCGCTTTCGGCTTGCGGGCGGCGGCTGACCATGTCCAGCAGGCCGCCGGGTGGGGTCTGGCCATAGACCGAAGAGGCCGGGCCGCGCAGCAGCGCCAGGCGGTCGAGGTTCCAGGTTTCGGCTTTCGGGTTGGCGTACACGCCACGTGGCAACGGCAGGCCATCCAGGAACTGGGTGGGCTCGAAGCCGCGCACCCGCATCCAGTCATAGCGGGTGTCGCTGCCGAAGCTGGCAGAGACGATGCCTGGCATATAGCGCACGGCGTCGTCGAGGCTATGCACGCCGCGGTCTTTCATCTGCTCGCGGGTCGCCACGGAAATGGACCGTGGGACTTCGACCAGGGCGGTGTCGGTCTTGGTGCCGGCGGCCGTGCGCTGGGCCAGGTAGCCGTCGACCGGGCCCCACGCGGTTTCAATGGCGCTGTTGGCGTTCACGGTGATTTCCGGCAAGGCCAGGCTGCCCTCCGGCACCGCGACCAGGCTGTAGCTGCCCGCGCTGCTCTGCTGCAATTGCAGGCCGCTGCCCAGCAGCGCTGCCTGCAAGGCGCCGAGGCCGTCATAGCGGCCGTTGACCGGCGCCGAGGTGCGGCCACTGACCAGCGCGGGGTCCAGGGCCAGGGCGATACCGGCCTGGCTGGCGATCTGGTTCAGGGCAGTGGCCAGCGGTGCGCTGGGCAGGTTGTAGGCGCGCAGCGCGGACTGCTCGGCGGCGAACAAGGCAGGGCTGACCAGCGGCGCGGCCATGCCGATGGCCAGGGCCATCAGGCTGGGGCGCAGGATACGATCTACGGCACGGGACATGCGGCGGTTCCTCGACGGGTAAGTGCTTGCTGCATCCTTGCCGAGCGAGAATCGAAAAGTGACAGGGCGAATCTGAAAAAAAGTGAGAATTGTTTGTAAAAGCAGGGGCGCCTGCGATCAGGCTGCTACAGCGCTACCTGGGCGTGACCTTCACCCACCACTGGGTATGCCGCTCGACCTTCACCGGCAGCACCGGCTCCAGTGAGGCCAATGCCAGGTCGGTATCGGTCAGCGGGAAGCTGCCGCTTACCCGCAGGTCGGCGACCGCTGCATCCACGCCCAGGTAGCCGCTGCGGTACTTGCCCAGCACCGCCAGCAAGTCACCAAGGCGTACGTCGTCGACCACCAGCATGCCGCGCGTCCAGGCATCGGCACCGGCCGGCACTGCGCTGACCTGGCCCAGGCCATCGGCATGCATCAGCACCTGCTGGCCTTCGCGCAACACCTGCTCGTCACCGCTGTTATGCGGCATGGCCGCGACCGACGCTTGCAACACTTCAAGGCGCGTGCCTGCGGCTTCACGACGTACCAGGAAGCGCGTGCCCAGTGGGCGCAAGCGGCCATCGTCGGTGCGCACCAGCAGCGGGCGGGGGTCCTGGTGGCCGGTATCGACCGAGATTTCACCCTGGTGCAGCACGATCACCCGTTGCGCACCGGCGTAGTCGATGTCTACCGCGGTGTGGGTATTGAGGCTCAACAGGGTGCCGTCGGCCAGGCGCAAGGTGCGCAACTCGCCGGTGGCGGTACGCTGGTCGGCAAGCCAGTAGCTGGGCGCCAGTGACGGTGCGCCAACCCACGCCAGCAGCGAGCCGAGCAGGAACATGCCGGCCAGGCCGCCGCCCACCTTGCCGATGCGCCGGCGCAGGCTGGCGCGCGACTGCAGCAACGCCTGGCGCGCCGGGCCGGCGGCTGCGCTGAGCCGCTGGTCCATGGCGCCGAGCTGTCGCCAGGCGCGCGCGTGTTCTTCGCTGGCGGCATGCCAGCGCATGAACTCACCACGTTCGGCAGGGCTGTCGCTGCCGCCGTCGAGGTTGAGTTTCCAGGCAATGGCAGCTTCCAGTACACGCGACGAAACCGGTGCGTTGCTCACGTCGGCTCCCCGTACAGGGCCACGTAGCACTGACGCATACCCTGGGCGAGGTACTGGCGCACCCGCGACACCGAAACGCCCAGGCGCTCGGCGATTTCGGCATGGCCCATGCCATCCAGGCGGTTGTGCAGGAACGCCGCGCGGGCTTTGCTCGACAGCTTGCCAAGCAGGCGGTCGATGGCTTTGAGGTCTTCCAGAATCAGGTGCTGTACTTCGGGGGAGGGGTGTTCGGCTTCCGGCACCAGTGCCAGTTCCGCGAGGTAGGCCTGTTCCAGTGCGGCGCGCCGGAAGTGGTCGAACATCAGCCCCTTGGCCACGGCCGCAAGAAAGGCACGCGGTTCGCGGGGCGAGGCCAGCTGCTCGCGGCCTAGCAGGCGCACGAAGGTGTCCTGGCTCAGGTCTTCGGCACGTTGGCGGCAGGCCATGTTGCGTTGCAACCAGGCGAGCAGCCAGCCGCGGTGATCGCGGTACAGCGTACCAACCAGATCGGCGTGTGGGCTCTGTGCAGAAGGCAAGCAGCGTCCCCCCGGAACGTATGCATTAACTAACGATAATTATTCGCGATTGTTGCAGAGGGGAGGGGGTGGGTGCAATGGACGCTTATCGGTTCGCCTGCATGGGGTTGGCCAAAGGCCTGCGGTTTCACCGGCGCTGCGTAGCCCTGGCCTTACATGCCATGGCTCTGCACCTTGCGTCGCCGCCAGCCGCGCAGGCGCTGTTCCAGTTGCAGCGGGCTGTCCAGTTGTTGGCGCCGGGCCTGGCTGAACAGGATCAGCACAAGTTCTGCGGTGACCTGGGCATCAGCGCTGGCGTGGTGGCGTTCCTCCACCTGTAGCCCAAAGCGCGCCACCCAGTCATCCAGGCCCGCCTCGCGCAGAACCGTGTCGGGGTTGAGCATCGGCGCCAGCTCGGCCACATCCAGAAACGGCGACTGCAAGCGGTAACCCAGGCTTTCTTTCAGTGCCCGCGCCAGCATGCGCTGGTCGAACGGAGCATGGAATGCCAGCACCGGGCTGTCGCCAATGAAGTCGAGCAGGTCCAGCAAGGCTTCGGCGGGCTCGCAACCGGCCGCCAGGGCGCTTGGCCCGAGCCCGTGAATCAGCACGCTGGCGTTGGTTTTCAACAGTGGCCGCTGCAGGGTGCGTTCAAATTGCTGGGCAAAGTCGATGGCCCCGTCCTCAATGGCCACTGCGCCGATCGACAGTACCTGGTCACGGTTGGGGTTGAGCCCGCTGGTTTCCAGGTCCAGCACCACCCAGCGCTGCTCACGCAACGTGCACACACCCAGGGGCGCGGGTTTAGGTTGCCGGGCCAGGCGCTGGCGCGTGGCAGGGTCCAGCTCGGGTGTGCCGGGGCGCAGCCAGGCGAACAGGCTCATAACTGGTACCGCAGGGCCAGGCTGCTTTGCAGGCGCTGGGCCTGGCGCAGGGACTCGCGCAGGATACGCCGGTCCAGGTGGTTGAGGCTGTCCGGGTCAAGCCGGTTGGAATACGGCAGGTTGGCGCGGGCCTGGCGTTGATGCTGTTGCATGCGGGTCTGCTGGATGAAGTGATACGCCTCTTCATAGGCCGCGCCGTCCAGTGCTTCGATTACCCCTTTGGCGACCAGCTGGCGCAAGCGCTCCAGGGTATTGCAGGCGCCGATGCCATTGGCCAGCGCCAGCAGCCGGGCACCATCGACGAAGGGCGTCAGGCCCTGGACCTTCAGGTCGAGTGTGGCCGCCTTGTCGTTGCCTTGGCGGGTCAGCACGAACTCGCGCAGGCGGCCCACTGGCGGGCGCTGGCGCAGGGCGTTTTCCGCCATCATGCGCTGGAATATACGGTTGTCGGCCACCTGCGCCAGCACGCCTTGGCGCAGTTGCTCGCAGCCCTGATCGTCGCCCCACACCACCCGCAGGTCGAAGTAGATGCTTGAGCCCAGCAGGTTTTCCGGGCTGGCTTCGCGGACAAAACCGGCAAAGCGCCGCGCCCACTCGGCACGCGACAGGCACAGCGCAGGGTTGCCGGCCATGATGTTGCCCGTACACAAGGTGAAGCCACACTGGGCCAGGCATTGGTTGATGTACTGTGCCAGCGGCAGCAGGCGGGCACGGATGGCGTCGGCCTCGGCACTGTCCAGCGCCTCGAAAAGGATGCCGTTGTCCTGGTCGGTGTGCAGGGTCTGTTCGCGACGCCCTTCGCTGCCAAAGCACAGCCAGCTGAAAGGCACCCCAGGGTCGCCCCGTTCAGCCAGGGCCAGTTCGATGACCCGGCATACCGTGTGGTCGTTGAGCAGGGTGATGATCTGGGTGATCTGGGTGGACGAGGCGCCGTGGGCGAGCATCCGTTCGACCAGTTGGCTGATCTCGCCGCGCAGCGAGACCAGGCTGTCCAGCCGCGGTGCATGGCGAATGGTGCGCGCCAGGTGCACCAGGTCGACCCGTTGCAGCGAGAACAGGTCGCGCTCCGAGACCACGCCACACAGCCGGCCGTTTTCCACCAGGCACACGTGGGCAATGTGCCGCTCGGTCATTGCCATGGCTGCATCGAAGGCACTGGCCTGTGGGCTGAGGTAGAACGGCTTGGCGGTCATGTGCCGGGCAATCGGCGCACCCAGCTCGGCGTCCGCCGCGGCCACCACCTGGCGCAGGTCGCGCAGGGTGAAGATGCCGGTGGGGTAGCGCTGCGCGTCAACCACGACGATGCTGCCCACCTGCTGCTCGTGCATCAGCCGCACGGCTTCGCGCAGCGGCGTATCCGCGCTGCACACCACCGGGTGCCGCATGGCCAGTTCGCCCAGCGGCGTGTTCAGCGAGTACTGGGTACCCAGGGTTTCCACCGCACGCTGGCGAACCTGCTGGTTGACCTGGTCGAGCAGGCTGCTGACCCCGCGCAGGGCAAAATCCCGAAACACTTCAGACATCGAGAACACGCGGATGAACGCTGCCTTGTTCAGTTGCAGGCAGAAGGTGTCTTCGCCGGCCAGGTGCTCGGTGCGGGTGGCCCGTTCGCCGAGCAGGGCGGCCAGCGGGAAGCACTCGCCGCTGGTGATTTCGAAGGTGGTTTCGACACCCGGTTTCACCAAGTGCTGACGCTCGCCCACCACCCGCCCCTGCTTGACGATGTAGAAATGCTCGACCGGCCCGTCTGCCGGCTTGACGATGCTTTCGCCGCTGGCATAGAAGCGCAGCTGGCACTGCTCGACCAGGTAGGCCAGGTGGCTGTGCTCCATCTGGTTGAACGGCGGAAAGCGCTGCAGAAACTGCAGCGTGCCCTGAATGTTCTGCAGCACTGCGGTCCTGCCCGCCTGGCTGTAGGCGTCCTTTTTGCTCATGAAACCGACCGTATCGCTATGCCGAACTATATATATCTATATATAGGTGCCGGCCATGTTGTTCTCTGCCTCCATGGTCGGCTTGCGGCGGGGTGGTGCCCATTGGACGTAAGTCTATGAGCCCCCCTGTCAAAGACCCGACGAAAGGTGAATCGGGTCACGCAAGTTCTGCGGTCCTATGGCTGAAGCGGAATTTTCTTGACGAGATGGCCATGCCTGAGCAAATCGATATTCTAAGCGACGAAGAGCGCGAGGCATTGGGTGTGGCCAGTGCGCCGGTGGCCGTAAAGCCGTTGGTGTTGGTGGTGGATGACAACGCGGTGAACCGTGAAGCGTTGATCCTGTATCTGAAAAGCCGGGGCATTGAGTGTGTGGGCGCGGACGGGGCCGAGGAGGCCAGGTTGTACCTGCATTTCGAGCCGCGCATCGGCTTGATGATTACCGATTTGCGCATGCAGCCAGAGGATGGGCTGGAGCTGATCCGCAAGATTCGCGGGTCGGAGCGGGCGGCGTTGTCGATCATCGTCGTGTCGGGCGACACCGATGTGGCAGAGGCGGTGGACGTGATGCACCTGGGGGTGGTGGACTTCCTGCTCAAGCCGGTGGACCTGGGCAAGTTGCTGGAGCTGGTGAAGAAAGAGCTGAAAATTGATTGAGGCAGAGAGGGGCTGCTTTGCAGCCCTATCGCGACACAAGGCCGCTCCTACAGGTGCAGCGCAAGTTTTGATATTTGCGATATCCCTGTAGGAGCGGCCTTGTGTCGCGATTGGGCCGCAAAGCGGCCCCCGTACGCAGGTGTAACTTACAACCCGTTACGCGCCTTGTACTCGCGGCGACGGCGGTGCAGCACTGGCTCGGTATAGCCATTGGGCTGCTTGCCACCTTCGACCACTAGCTCCACTGCCGCCTGGAACGCAATGTTGTCG
Source organism: Pseudomonas sp. UBA6699 (assembly GCF_002454615.1). Classification (NCBI taxonomy): domain Bacteria; kingdom Pseudomonadati; phylum Pseudomonadota; class Gammaproteobacteria; order Pseudomonadales; family Pseudomonadaceae; genus Pseudomonas; species Pseudomonas sp. UBA6699. The sequence continues at coordinate 20,393 of NZ_DKJF01000005.1, read as the reverse complement.
TCGAAGTTCGGCGCCATCGGGCGGTACAGAGGGTCAGCGGCGTTCTGCTGGTCGACCACCACCGCCATACGCTTGAGGCTTTCCAGCACCTGCGCCTGGCTGACCACGCCGTGGCGCAGCCAGTTGGCCAGCAGTTGCGCGGAGATGCGCAGGGTGGCGCGGTCTTCCATCAGGCCGACGTTGTTGATGTCTGGCACCTTCGAGCAACCGACACCCTGGTCGATCCAGCGCACGACATAGCCGAGGATGCCCTGGGCATTGTTGTCCAGCTCGTTGCGGATCTCTTCGGCCGACCAGTTGGTGTCGGCGGCCAGCGGGATGGCCAGGATATCGTCCACCGACGCCGGGGTGCGCGAGGCCAGCTCACGCTGGCGTGCCTGCACGTCCACCTTGTGGTAGTGCAGGGCATGCAGGGTGGCGGCAGTGGGCGACGGCACCCAGGCGGTGTTGGCACCGGCCAGCGGGTGGGCGATCTTCTGCTCGAGCATGGCGGCCATCAGGTCGGGCATGGCCCACATGCCTTTGCCGATCTGCGCACGGCCTTGCAGGCCGGTCGCCAGGCCGACATCGACGTTGTTGTTCTCGTAGGCACCGATCCACTTCTCGTTCTTCATGGCACCTTTGCGCACCACGGCGCCGGCTTCCATCGAGGTGTGAATTTCATCGCCCGTGCGGTCGAGGAAGCCGGTGTTGATGAACGCGACGCGCTCGGCAGCGGCCTTGATGCAGGACTTGAGGTTGACCGTGGTCCGGCGCTCCTCGTCCATGATGCCGACCTTCACGGTGTTGCGCGGCATGCCCAGCAGGTCTTCGACCTGGCTGAAGATCTCGGCGGCAAACGCCACTTCCTCAGGGCCATGCATCTTCGGCTTGACGATGTACACGCTGCCACTGCGGGTATTCTTGCGGCTGGTGTTGCCATTGAGGTTGTGCAGGGCGATCAGGTTGGTGAACAGACCATCCTGGATGCCTTCCGGAATTTCGTTGCCCTGGGCGTCGAGAATTGCCGGGTTGGTCATCAGGTGGCCAACGTTACGCACGAACAGCAGCGAACGGCCGTGCAGGGTCACGCTGCCACCGTTGGGCGCAGCGTACTCGCGGTCGGGGTTCATGGTGCGGGTGAAGGTCTTGCCACCTTTGCTCACGCTTTCGGCCAGGTCGCCCTTCATCAGGCCCAGCCAGTTGCGGTAGACGATGACCTTGTCGTCGGCATCGACGGCGGCGACCGAGTCTTCGCAGTCCATGATGGTGGTCAGTGCCGACTCCATCAGGATGTCTTTGACGCCAGCGGCGTCGGTGCTGCCGACCGGGGTGCTGGCATCGACCTGGATTTCGAAATGCAGGCCGTTGTGTTTCAGCAGCACGGCAGTCGGTGCCGCGGCATCACCCTGGAACCCGATCAGTTGGGCGTCGTCACGCAGGCCGGTGTTGGTGCCGCCCTTCAGGGTGACCACCAGCTTGCCGGCTTCGATGCGGTAGGCGGTGGAGTCGACGTGCGACCCAGCCGCCAGCGGCGCGGCTTCGTCAAGGAAGGCGCGGGCGAAGGCAATCACCTTGTCGCCACGCACTTTGTTGTAACCCTGGCCTTTTTCGGCGCCGCCTTCATCGCTGATGGCATCGGTGCCATACAGCGCGTCGTACAGCGAACCCCAACGGGCGTTGGCGGCGTTGAGGGCAAAACGGGCGTTCATCACCGGCACGACCAGCTGCGGGCCGGCCATATGGGCGATTTCTTCGTCCACGTTCTGGGTGGTGGCCTGGAAATCGTCGGCTTGTGGCAGCAGGTAGCCGATTTCCTGGAGGAATGCTTTGTAGGCTGCGGCGTCATGGGCCTGGCCTTTGCGTGCCTGGTGGTAGGCGTCGATCTTGGCTTGCAGCTCGTCGCGCTTGGCGAGCAGGGCTTTGTTCTTTGGAGCGAGGTCATTGATGATCTTCTCTGCACCCGCCCAGAACTGCTCGGCGACGATGCCGGTCCCGGGGATGGCTTCGTTGTTCACGAAGTCGTACAGGACCTTGGCGACCTGAAGGCCACCGACTTGAACGTATCCAGTCATTGCTTGCCTCACTCTGCTCAGCTATTTCGCTCTTCTGTATTAAGCCTGTAGCGCTTCTCTAAACACGTACCAGTACTTGCCCCCGGGGAAGACCCCGAGCGCGGCTGGGTGCAGCCCGCCAGACTGGCTGGCAGACAGTGTGCGTATTTTCACAGGCGCCTTGGCAGACATCCAAACGACGTTTTGTAGTCCGCGCCACGGGATACTACATGAAGCAGTAGACGGGGCAAAATCAGACTAAAAGCGCCGTTGTGCGACCCATTGGTCGCGTATGGTCACGCTGGGAGCAGGTATGTTCGCAAAAAAAGGGTGGATTGTTCCAGATAAATCTTGAAACAGTACACGATTGGCTGTGCGGATTGCCCTGCGGCAGGTTGCCGCGCCTTGCCTATACTGAGCCGACCCCCCGATTTTCTGCGCCTGGCGCGGCTCGACACGAGGAACGGCTTGTGGATCATCTTGTACTGACTGTTATCGCCCCTGACAAGGCCGGCCAGGTGGAACGTGTTGCGCAGTGCATCGCCGACCACAGCGGCAACTGGCTGGAAAGCCGCATGTCGCGCATGGCCGGGCAGTTTGCCGGGATCCTGCGGGTGGCGGTGCCGGCTGAACATCACGATGGGCTGGTGGCGGCGTTGCAGGGGCTGGCCCAGTACGACATTCGTGTGCTGGTTGCAGAGAGCGGGGTGGAACCCTCGTGTACCTGGAAGCCGATTGCCATGGAACTGGTCGGCAATGACCGGCCGGGGATCGTGCGGGACATCACTCGTTTGCTGGCGGAGTTGCAGGTGAACGTGGAACGGTTCACGACAGATGTGCGGCCGGCACCGATGAGCAGTGAGCCGTTGTTCCATGCCGATGCCTTGTTGGCCTTGCCCCTGGCCTTGCCGCTGGACGAGCTGCAGCAGCGGCTGGAGAGTCTGGCGGATGACTTGATGGTGGAGTTGCGGTTGCGGGCGGAGGATTGAGTGGATTGGCCGGGGGCCCCTTTGCGGCCCATCGCGACGCAAGGCCGCTCCTACAGGGGATTTGGTAAAGACATCCCTTGGGGTTATCCCAGTATCACGGGGAAGGCCCTGTGGATAACCTGGGGGTTCACCTCCCCAGCCCAGGCAATGCGCCCGCTGCAGAGGTTTGCTCAAAAAACACCCAAAATTCAGCAGCTTGTGCACAAAGCACGGGGACGAGGGTGTGGATAACCTTTGGAGATGTCTCTGCAGGCCAGGTATTACATGGCCTGCAGAGTTTTGATCGTTTTTTGATCAGGCGCGCTTGCGCAAACTTAGCCAGGCATCCACGCTGTAAATGGCCAGGCCAGCCCAGATGAACATGAAGGCTACCAGGGTGCTGGAGGACAAATGCTCATCGAACAGCAGCACCGCCTGCAGCAGTACCAGGGTTGGCGCCAGGTATTGCAGGAAGCCGAGGGTGGTGTAGGGCAGGTGCCGCGCTGCGGCGTTGAAGCACACCAGCGGTACCAGGGTCACCGGCCCCGCAGCCATCAGCCAGAGCGCTTCGCTGCTGGTGTAGAACGCGCCTTGTGCACTCATGGCCGTTGGGTGCAGCAGCAACCAGCCCAGGGCCAGCGGTACCAGCATCCAGGTTTCCACGACCAACCCCGGCAGCGCCGCAACCGGGGCCTGTTTGCGGATCAGCCCGTAGAAGCCAAAGCTCAGCGCCAGCGCCAGCGACACCCAGGGCAGGCTGCCCACCTGCCATACCTGCTGGGCCACGCCAACTGCAGCCATGCCCACTGCCAGCCATTGCAGGCGGCGCAGCCGCTCGCCCAGCAGCAGCATACCCAGCAGCACGTTGATCAGCGGGTTGATGTAGTAACCCAGGCTGGCCTCGAGCATGCGCCCGTTGTTGACCGACCACACATAGGTCAGCCAGTTGAAGGCGATCAGCGCCCCGCTCAGGGCCAGGACCCCCAGCCGGCGCGGGTTGTCGCGCAGCTCGCGCCACCAGCCGGGGTGTTTCCACAGCAGTAGCAGCAGCGAGCCGAACAGTGCCGACCAAAGCACCCGGTGGACGATGATCTCCACCGCCGGGACGCTCTGGATTGCCTTGAAGTAAATCGGGAACAGGCCCCAGATGATGTAGGCGCTCAGGCCCAGGATATACCCGCGACGCGGGTTTGCGGCATGCATGCAGAATCCTTGCTTAGGTAGCTAAATAAAGCGACCCCTATTGTAGACAGAGGCGTGCACCGTTTTAGAACAATTTCAGCGGGGCTTCATCCAGCGCCGCCATTTGTTCACGCAGGGCGAGGATCTGATCGCCCCAATAGCGCGGCTGGCCGAACCAGGGGAAGCTGGGCGGGAATGCCGGGTCATCCCAGCGCCGCGCCAGCCACGCGCTGTAATGCAACTGGCGCAGCGCTCGCAGCGGTTCGATCAGGGCCAGCTCACGCGGGTCGAAATCGTGAAACTCGTTGTAGCCGTCGATCAGTTCGGCCAACTGCCCCAGGCGCTCCTGGCGGTCGCCGGCCAGCATCATCCACAGGTCTTGTACGGCGGGGCCCATGCGGCAGTCGTCGAGGTCGACCACGTGGTACACGTCTTCGCGGTGCATCAGGTTGCCGGGGTGCAGGTCGCCATGCAGGCGGATGAGCTGGTGCGGGGTGCGGGCGTAGATGTCCTCGACCCGCTTGAGCAGGTCGCGGGCCACTGACGCGTACGCCGGCAGCAGCTCGCGGGGTACAAAGCCCCCATCGAGCACAGTGTTCAGCGAGGCATGGCCGAAACTGTCCACAGTCAGCGCTTCACGGTGAGCGAACGGTTTGCAGGCGCCGACGGCATGCAGGCGGCCAAGCAGTTGCCCCAGGCGGTAGAGCTGGTCGAGGTTGCCAGGCTCCGGGGCATGGCCGCCACGGCGCGGGAACAACGTGAAGCGAAAGCCCTGGTGCTCGAACAAGGTACGGCCGGCGTGCCGCATAGGCGCTACGACCGGCACTTCGCAATCGGCCAGTTCAGCGGTAAAGCTGTGTTCTTCGAGGATGGCCGCATCGCTCCAGCGGCCAGGCCGGTAGAACTTGGCGATCAGCGGCTGCGCCCCCTCGATGCCCACCTGGTAGACGCGGTTCTCGTAGCTGTTCAGTGCCAGCACCCGGGCATCGCTGAGAAAGCCGAGGCTTTCCACGGCGTCCAGGACCAGGTCAGGGGTGAGGGTATCGAACGGATGGGACATGGGAGCTCCGGGGGTATACGGCATGGGCTCCATGGTACAGGGTTATCCCTGTAGCGTACCCGTAGGGTTCATCCGCGAACCGCCTGCGCCACGGCCGGCCTAGGCAGGCACCCCGAGCAACACATAGGCAGGGTGGAACTGAACCCGTACCTGCTGGCCGGCCAACCAACCCGCCTCTGCCATGGCACACAGCGTTTGCCCGTTGCCCAGCGCCAACCGGACTTCATTGGGCCCGTCGGCCTCCACCAGCACGTCTTCTACCGTGGCCCGCAGGCAATTGCTCCCCGCTTCAGGCTTGTCTCCCTCGGCCAGCAACTGCACCCAGCCTGCCTTGAGCAGCGCCACCACCCTGCTGCCCAAGGTCAGCTCCAACCGCGCGGTGCTGTCGTGGGTGATCAGCGCGTCGATCTCCAGCCCGCCACCCAGCGCCAGGCTGACCCGGTCATAGCGGCCCTCACTGCGCAGGCCGCTGACCTGGCCCTGCAGCTGGTTGCGCGCGCTGGTGCGTAGCATCAGGCGCCCAAGCAAGTCGAGGTCGCTGGACTCTTCCGCGGCCTCGAGAATTTGCGCCTGCAGGGCCTGCAGCCTTTGGTACAGGCGCAATACGCGCTGACCCTCCACCGACAGCCGGGCGCCCCCACCCCCACGCCCGCCAGTGCTGCGCTCGACCAACGGCTGACTGGCCAGGTTGTTGAGCTCATCGATGGCGTCCCAGGCTGCCTTGTAGCTGATGCCCGCCGCCTTGGCCGCACGGGTGATCGAGCCTTGCTCGGCAATGTGCTGCAGCAGTGCGATGCGCTGCGGGCGCCGGGTTATGTGCTGGGTCAGTAGAGTGGGCAAGGGCATGGGCATCCGGTCGCTGTAAGGGCCTGGGGCCAATAGTGTGGCCTAGCGGCAGGGTTATACATACCCCGGCTTAGGGGTACGCGCCAGGCAATACACATCCACCCGCTGTGCCCCGGCTTTGCGCAACACCTGGGCAATGGCCTGGGCGGTAGCGCCAGTGGTCAACACGTCATCGACGATGGCGACGTGCTTGCCTGGCAGGTCACCGGCGACCGCAAAGGCCTGGCGCAGATTGCGCCGCCTGCCTTTGGCACTCAACCGCTGCTGCGCGGGGGTTTCCCGAGTGCGCAGCAGTACCCGCTCATCGCACGGTATGCCCACGTGCGCCGCCAGCCAGCGGGCCAGCAGCCCGGCCTGGTTGAACCCACGCTCGCGCAGTCGACGCCTGGCCATGGGCACAGGCAACAGCAGTTCAGGGCGTGGCAGCCCCTCGGCATAGCGGTAGCGCAGCCCTTGCCCAAGCAACTCGGCCATCAAACGCCCCAACGGCCACTGCCGGTTGTGCTTGAAGCGGCTGATCAACGTGTCGACCGGAAAGCCGAAATGCCACAGGGCAAAGACCTTTTCGAACGCCGGCAAGCGGCGGCTGCACTGGCCGCAGGCGAGGCCGGCCATGGGCAGTGGCAGGGCGCAGTAGCGGCAATGGTCGCCCAGCCAGGGCAGCTCTTGCTCACAACCGACGCACAGCGGGTAGTGTTGCCCGGCAGGCGCGTCGCACAATAAACAAATCTGGTTAATAAGTGAGCACTTGTAAACCAGTCGTTTCCAGTTGAGTTGACAGTTCATAGGCCATCCGTGACTATGCGAGTTATCCGTGATGCGCTGGCGGGCTTTCCTGTCCCCGCGCCAGCTTAAGCCTAAACAAGGAAACGCCGATGAGCGCCAGCACAACTGCAACAACACGTCACGACTGGTCCCTGGCCGAGGTCAAGGCCCTGTTCCAGCAGCCTTTCAATGACTTGCTGTTCCAGGCGCAGACGGTGCACCGCGCGCATTTCGACCCCAACCGCGTGCAGGTTTCGACGTTGCTGTCGATCAAGACTGGAGCCTGCCCGGAAGATTGCAAATATTGTCCACAGTCCGGCCACTACAACACTGGGCTGGAAAAACAGAAGTTGATGGAAGTGCAGAAGGTGCTGGAAGAAGCAGCACGCGCCAAAGCCATTGGCTCGACCCGCTTCTGCATGGGCGCGGCGTGGAAGCACCCGTCGGCCAAAGACATGCCTTATGTGCTGGAGATGGTCAAAGGGGTGAAGGCCTTGGGCCTGGAAACCTGCATGACCCTGGGCAAGCTCGACCAGGAGCAGACCCAGGCCCTGGCCCAGGCCGGCCTCGACTACTACAACCACAACCTCGACACCTCGCCGGAGTTCTACGGCAGCATCATCACTACGCGCACCTACAGCGAGCGCCTGCAGACCCTGGCTTACGTGCGCGATGCGGGCATGAAGATCTGCTCGGGCGGCATCCTGGGCATGGGCGAGTCGCTGGACGACCGCGCCGGGCTGCTGATCCAGCTGGCCAACCTGCCCGAACACCCCGAGTCGGTGCCGATCAACATGCTGGTCAAGGTGGCCGGTACGCCGCTGGCCGAGGAGGAAGATGTCGACCCGTTCGACTTCATTCGCATGCTGGCCGTAGCCCGCCTGTTGATGCCCAAGTCGCATGTGCGCCTGTCTGCCGGCCGTGAGCAGATGAACGAGCAGATGCAGGCCCTGGCCTTCATGGCCGGTGCCAACTCGATTTTCTACGGTGAAAAACTGCTGACCACTGCCAACCCGCAGGCTGACAAGGACATGCAGCTGTTCGCGCGCCTGGGCATCAAGCCTGAAGCACGTGAGGAACACGCCGACGAAGTGCACCAGGCCGCCATCGAGCAGGCGCTGGTCGAGCAGCGTAGCAGCGAGATGTTCTACAACGCCGCGACCGCCTGAGATGGCTTTCGACCTGGCCGCGCGCCTGGCCGAACGGCGCGCTGCAGACCTGTACCGGCAACGGCCACTGCTGGAAAGCCCGCAGGGCCCGGAGGTGGTGGTCGACGGCCAGCGCTTGCTGGCCTTCTGCAGCAACGATTACCTGGGCCTGGCCAACCACCCCGAGGTGGTTGGCGCCTGGCAGGCCGGTGCCGAGCGCTGGGGTGTCGGTGGCGGTGCGTCGCACCTGGTGATCGGCCATAGCACCCCACACCACCAGGTCGAAGAGGCGCTGGCCGAGCTGACGGGGCGCCCTCGTGCGCTGCTGTTTTCCACCGGCTACATGGCCAACCTGGGCGCCATCACCGCCCTGGTGGGGCAGGGCGACACGGTGCTGCAGGACCGCCTGAACCATGCCTCGCTGCTTGATGGCGGGCTGCTCAGCGGTGCACGGTTCAACCGCTACCTGCACAACGACCCGGCCAGCCTGGCCAGCCGCCTGGACAAGGCCGTTGGCAATACCCTGGTGGTCACTGACGGTGTGTTCAGCATGGACGGCGACCTGGCCGACCTGCCGGCCCTGGCCGAGGTCGCCCGGGCACGGGGTGCCTGGCTGATGGTGGACGATGCCCATGGCCTGGGCACCCTTGGCGCTCAGGGCGGTGGTATCGTCGAGCACTTCGGCCTGGGCGTGGACGATGTACCGGTGCTGATCGGTACGCTGGGCAAGGCCTGCGGTACTTCCGGTGCCTTTGTTGCCGGGAGCGAGGAACTGATCGAGGCGCTGGTGCAATTCGCCCGCCCCTACATCTACACCACCAGCCAGCCACCGGCACTGGCCTGCGCCACGCTGAAGAGCCTGGAGCTGCTGCGCCGCGAAAGCTGGCGCCGCGAGCACCTGGCCGCATTGATTCGCCAGTTCCGTGAAGGCGCACAGCAGATCGGCCTGGAACTGATGGACAGCCCCACACCGATCCAGCCGATCGTGATTGGCGACAGCGCGCAGGCCTTGCGCCTGTCGCGCATGTTGCGCGAGCGCGGCTTGCTGGTCACCGCCATCCGCCCACCGACCGTACCGGCGGGCAGTGCCCGTTTGCGCGTAACACTGAGCGCTGCCCACAGCCAGGCGCAGGTGCAGCTATTGTTGAATGCATTGGCCGAGTGTTATCCACAATTGGAGAACGCCGATGCGTAATCGCCTTGTACTGCTGCCCGGCTGGGGCCTGGGCACAGCCGCACTGGAACCGCTGGCCGCCAGCCTGCGCGCCCAGGACCCCCGTCTGCAGGTCGAGCTGATGCCCCTGCCGGAATTGCCCCACAGCGATGTTGAGGGCTGGCTTGAGCACCTCGACCGTAAATTGCCGGGCGATGTCTGGCTAGGTGGCTGGTCGTTGGGCGGCATGCTCGCCAGCGCCCTGGCACACAAGCGTGGCGACCACTGCTGCGGCTTGCTCACCCTGGCCAGCAACCCCAGTTTCGTTGCCCGTGGTGACTGGCCGCATGGCATGGCCGAAGACACCTTCGGCACCTTCCTCGACGGCTGCCGCAGCCATACCCAAGTCACCCTGAAGCGCTTTCGCAGCTTGTGCAGCGATGGCGCCCAGCAGCAGCGTACCCTGCTGCGCCAGCTGGGTGTCGGCGTACCAGACACCGACCCTCTGTACCTCTCCACCGGCCTTGAAGTGCTGGCCAAGCTGGATACCCGCGACGCCCTGCAGGCCTACGGCGGCCCGCAACTGCACCTGTTCGCCGGCAGCGATGCGCTGGTGCCTGGCGAGGCAGCCAAGGCCTTGAGCGAGCTGCTGCCCGATGTGGAGGTGGGCCTGGTAGAAGACAGTTCCCACGCCTTCTTGCTGGAGTACCCGCAAGAGCTGGCGGCGGGCATCAAGAGTTTCCTGCATGAGAGTGGCGATGACTGACCTTTCCTGTCCGACCCTGCCCGGCGCATTGCCCGACAAACGCCAGGTAGCGGCTTCGTTCTCCCGCGCTGCAGCCAGCTACGACAGCGTAGCCGCGTTGCAGCGCGCCGTGGGCTTGAGCCTGTTGGGGCAAGTGCCGGCAGGCTGGCAGCCATTGCGCTGGCTGGACCTGGGCAGCGGTACCGGCCATTTCAGCCGTATCCTGGCCGAGCGGTTCGCCCAGTCCAGTGGTGTGGCGGTGGATATCGCCGAAGGCATGCTGCGCCATGCCCGCAATGAACAACGCGGGGCGCACTACCACGTGGCCGGCGACGCCGAGCGTTTGCCATTGCGCGATGCCAGCGTCGACCTGGTGTTCACCAGCCTGGCCGTGCAATGGTGCGACCAGTTCGCCAGTGTGCTGGCCGAGGCGCTGCGGGTACTGAGCCCTGGCGGCGTGCTGGCCTTCAGCAGCTTGTGCGTAGGTACCCTCGACGAACTGCGTGCCAGCTGGCAGGCGGTGGACGGCCTGGTGCATGTAAACCGCTTCCGCCGTTTCGAGGACTACCAGCGCCTGTGTGCCGCCAGCGGTTTTGAGCAGCTTGAGCTGCATCGCTGTGCGCATGTGCTGCATTACCCGGACGTACGCAGCCTGACCCACGAACTGAAGGCGTTGGGCGCGCACAATCTCAACCCTGGGCGACCGTCCGGGTTGACTGGCCGGGCACGCATGCAGGGCCTGTTGCAGGCGTACGAGGCATTTCGCCAGCCTGCCGGGCTGCCAGCCACCTATCAGGTGGTCTATGGTGTGTTGCGCAAGCCACAGGCGTAAGGGGAGCAAGATGAGCAGGGCCTATTTCATCGCCGGTACCGATACCGATGTCGGCAAGACCACCGTCGCGGCCGGTTTGCTGCATGCGGCGCGGTTGCAAGGCTTGAGCACCCTGGGTGTCAAGCCGGTGGCCTCGGGGTGCACGATGACCCCCAACGGCTTACGCAACAGCGACGCCCAGGCGCTGATTGATGAAAGCACCATCAAGTTGCCCTATGGGCAGGTCAACCCGTTTGCCTTCGAGCCTGCAATTGCGCCGCATGTGGCCGCCCGCGAGGCGGGGGTGACTTTGGAGGTGGCAGCGTTGCTGGCGGCCATGCGCAATGTGTTGCAACAAAATGCCGATTTCACGTTGGTAGAGGGGGCTGGGGGCTGGCGTGTGCCGCTTTCGGGGCTGGAGAACCTTTCAGATCTGGCGGTGGCCCTGCAGTTGCCGGTGATTCTGGTGGTGGGGGTGCGGCTGGGGTGTATCAGCCATGCCTTGCTCAGCGCCGAGGCGATCGAGCGCGACGAGCTGCAGTTGGCAGGCTGGGTGGCGAACATCATCGAGCCGCGCACTTCACGGCTGGAAGAGAACCTGGCCAGCCTGGCCGAGCGCTTGCCAGCGCCTTGCCTGGGGCGGGTGCCCAAGCTGAAGCAGGCCAGTGCAGACAAGGTGGCTGAGCATTTGCAGCTGGATTTGCTGGATTAGGTGCTGGAATACTCAGGGCCTATCAACTGGCACCGGGCCATTAGCGATTTAAACGGGCCTTTTTACCGACGGCCTGTTTTAATGGGCTGTGTTCCTATCCAGCGTCAATGGAGTCCTGACATGGAAATCACCGGTAGCTCCGCCTATTACGCGGGCCTGAGCGCTATACAAGCCGGCCAGAACCGCGTCGATCAGGCGGCCAGCCAGATCGCCAACACCACCGCCGAACGTACCGCCACCAGCCAGTCCAGCGACTTCCAGGCCGAACGCCTGCGTGCGGTCGACCGCAGCCAGCAGATGGACCTGGCCACCAGCCTGGTGCAACAGGCGGTCGGCAAGACCGAAGTCGAGCTTGGCGCAAAGGTCGTCAAGGCATCCGACGAAATGCTCGGCCGGATCATCGATACCTACGCCTGACAGAGTGCCGATTTCGAATAACACATAGCCCCTGTAGGAGCGGGCGTGCCCGCGAAAGCGTCAGCTCAGGCAACCCCATTGCCTGGCCGAGCCCTTTCGCGGCCATGCCCGCTCCCACAGGGTATTGTTTTTATTGAGCTTGGCATAAACGCCATTTTTCGTGGCGTAAATGGCACTATCGTCCCTCCTTGACAGAAGCCGGAGCTAAACGTAAGTTTCAAACAACTGTTTGACAGACGCCGCGGCGCACGCGGGTCACCCCACAGAACTCACCTAGAGGTTCATCGCAATGCCTGACTACAAAGCCCCCTTGCGTGATATCCGCTTCGTTCGTGACGAGCTGCTCGGCTACGAGGCGCACTATCAGAGCCTGCCGGGTTGCCAGGACGCAACGCCCGACATGGTCGACGCGATTCTTGAAGAAGGTGCGAAGTTCTGTGAGCAGGTGCTGGCGCCGCTGAACCGTGTGGGTGACCAGGAAGGCTGCACCTGGAGCGAGTCGGGCGTGAAAACCCCAACCGGCTTCAAGGCGGCTTACGAACAATTCGTCGAAGGCGGCTGGCCCAGCCTGGCACATGACGTGGAGCACGGTGGCCAGGGCCTGCCAGAGTCGCTGGGCCTGGCCCTGAGCGAGATGGTCGGTGGTGCGAACTGGTCGTGGGGCATGTACCCGGGCCTGTCCCACGGCGCCATGAACACCATTTCTGCGCACGGCACCGCCGAGCAGCAGCACACCTACCTGACCAAGCTGGTGTCGGGTGAATGGACCGGCACCATGTGCCTGACCGAGCCACACTGCGGTACCGACCTGGGCATGCTGCGCACCAAGGCCGAACCGCAGGCTGACGGCAGCTACAAGGTGTCGGGCACCAAGATCTTCATTTCCGCCGGTGAGCACGACATGGCCGAGAACATCGTGCATATCGTTCTCGCGCGCCTGCCGGATGCTCCGGCCGGTACCAAGGGCATTTCGCTGTTCATCGTGCCGAAGTTCCTGCCCAATGCCGAAGGCGGTGTGGGTGAGCGCAATGGCGTGAGCTGCGGCTCGATCGAACACAAGATGGGCATCCACGGCAACGCCACCTGCGTGATGAACTTCGATGGCGCCACCGGCTACCTGATCGGCCCGGCCAACAAAGGCCTGAACTGCATGTTCACCTTCATGAACACCGCGCGCCTGGGTACCGCGCTGCAGGGCCTGGCCCACGCCGAAGTCGCGTTCCAGGGTGGCCTGAAGTACGCCCGCGAGCGTTTGCAGATGCGCTCCCTGACCGGCCCCAAGGCACCGGACAAGGCCGCCGACCCGATCATCGTCCACCCGGACGTGCGCCGCATGCTGCTGACCATGAAAGCGTTCGCCGAGGGCAACCGCGCGATGGTCTACTTCACCGCCAAGCAGGTGGACATCGTCAAGTACAGCCAGGATGAAGAAGAGCGCAAGAAGGCCGATGCCCTGCTGGCCTTCCTCACCCCGATCGCCAAGGCGTTCATGACCGAAGTCGGTTTCGAAGCGGCCAACCATGGCGTGCAGATCTATGGCGGTCACGGCTTCATCGCCGAGTGGGGCATGGAGCAGAACGTGCGTGATAGCCGTATCTCGATGCTGTACGAGGGCACCACGGGCATCCAGGCCCTCGACCTGCTCGGCCGCAAAGTGCTGATGACCCAGGGCGAAGCGCTGAAGGGCTTCACCAAGATCGTGCACAAGTTCTGCCAGGCGCAGGAAGGTGTCGAGGCGGTCAAGGAGTTCGTCGAGCCGCTGGCAGCCATCAACAAGGAATGGGGCGAGCTGACCATGAAAGTGGGCATGGCTGCCATGAAAGACCGCGAAGAAGTGGGTGCAGCCTCGGTCGATTACGTGATGTATTCCGGCTACGCCTGCCTGGCCTACTTCTGGGCCGACATCGCCCGCCTGGCCGCTGAAAAGCTGGCCGCCGGCACCAGCGAAGCGGCGTTCTACACCGCCAAGCTGCAGACCGCGCGCTTCTACTTCCAGCGCATCCTGCCGCGTACCCGCACGCATGTGGCGGCCATGCTGTCGGGCGCCAACAACCTGATGGACATGGACGAAGAGAGCTTCGGCCTGGCGTACTGATTCAACCGCTGTTGCCAGAACCCGCCTGCCCTCACCGGCAGGCGGGTTTTTTTTGTTCAGGCCCAGGCCACTCGACAACCCTGGCCGAGTTGAAATTCAACTGTTCGGGTACACTGCCGATGAAATAAGGGCACAATGCCACTATTGATCTGCCGGGTCGGAGATTACCCTTGTTTCGTTTTAACGCTGTACGTGCCAGCCACTTCCTGCCCTCGCTGCTGCTGCTGTTGGCAGGGCTCGCCGCAGCTTATGTGAGAGACCTCAGTGTGTTTTTCACATCGCTGTTCAATGTTCTGCCCACCTTGGTGCTGCTGCTGGGTGGCGCTTACTGCGCGGTGTATCGTCGCCAACGTGAGCTGTTTCTGATGCTTACGGTATACATCGCCTACTTTCTGCTCGACACCCAGACCGACTTCTACCGCGACCACGGCCGTGTGCGCGAGGACGCAGCGGTGGTCTTCCACCTGGTATGCCTGCTGTTGCCGGCATTGTTCGGCCTGTATGGTGCCTGGCAGGAGCGCACCCACTTGCTGCAAGACCTAGTGGCCCGTGGCGCCGTGCTGTTTGCCGTGGGCAGCGTGGCAGTGGCCCTGGAGCAAAGCTACCCCGAGGCGCTGTTGACCTGGTTGGCGGAGATTCGCTGGCCGACCTTGCATGGCCAGTGGATGAGCCTGATCCAGTTGGCCTACCCGCTGGTCGCGGGGGTGTTCATCCTGCTGGTGGTGCAGTACCTGCGCGCGCCGAGGCCGTTGCACGCGGCCCAGATCACAGGCCTGCTGGGCATTTTCTGGATGCTGCCGCAAACGTTCATCCTGCCGTTCACGCTGAACATCATGTGCAGCCAGGTGATGTTGATGATCGCCGCAGCGGTTGCGCACGAGGCCTACCAGATGGCCTTCCGCGACGAGCTGACCGGTTTGCCCGGCCGGCGTGCGTTGAACGAGCGCATGCAGCGGCTGGGTCGCAACTATGTCATCGCCATGACCGACGTTGACCACTTCAAGAAATTCAACGACACACACGGTCACGATGTCGGCGATCAGGTGTTGCGCCTGGTGGCCAGCCGTTTGGCCAAGGTCACCGGTGGTGGGCGTGCCTACCGCTATGGGGGAGAGGAGTTCGCCTTGGTGTTCGCGGGCAAGACCGCCGAGGAATGCGTGCCCCATGTGGAAGCGGTGCGCGAGGTGATCGCCAACTATGTGATGCACCTGCGCGACAAGTACAACCGCCCGCAAGACGATACCGCCGGGCGCCAACGCCGCGCCGGCAGCAGCGGCGGCACGGTTTCGGTGACCATCAGCATTGGCGTTGCCGAGCGCCAGGCCGATCACCGCAACCCCGAAGCCGTGCTCAAGTCGGCCGACCAGGCGCTCTACAACGCCAAAGGCGCAGGGCGCAATTGTGTGGTGGTGCATGGCCAGCAATCGCGACGTGGGGCTATACGCACTTAGTGACTAAAATAGACTAATTGGTCGATTGATGACCCTATGTCTCGTAAATGTTGTTCGGTTACACTGGTATCAACCCCAGTGTCGCGGTACCCCGAGACCGCCCAGACCCCACTTGCGAGAGGTTGTCATGGCTGACTATAAAGCGCCCGTGCGCGACATGCGCTTCGTACTGAATGAAGTGTTCAACGTGGCTGAGCAGTGGGCCCAGTTGCCCGGGCTGGCCGAAGTCGTCGATGCCGATACGGCCATGGCCGTACTGGAGGAGGCTGGCAAGGTGACCGCCAAGAGCATCGCACCGCTCAGCCGCGCCGCCGATGAAGAGGGCTGCCACTGGGACAACGGCGCGGTGCGCACGCCGGCCGGTTTCATCGAGGCCTACAACACCTACGCCGAAGGTGGCTGGGTGGGCGTGGGTGGCGACCCGCTGTTTGGCGGCATGGGCATGCCCAAGGCCATTTCGGCGCAGGTCGAGGAAATGGTCAATGCCTCGAGCCTGGCCTTTGGCCTGTACCCGATGCTGACCGCCGGCGCCTGCCTGTCGATCAACGCCCACGCCAGCGAGGCGCTGAAGGAAAAGTACCTGCCCAACATGTACGCCGGTGTATGGGCTGGCTCCATGTGCCTGACCGAACCGCATGCGGGTACCGACCTCGGCATCATCCGCACCAAGGCCGAGCCACAGGCGGACGGCAGCTACAAGGTCAGCGGCACCAAGATCTTCATCACCGGCGGCGAGCACGACCTGACCGAGAACATCATCCACCTGGTGCTGGCCAAGTTGCCGGATGCGCCGGCGGGGCCGAAGGGCATCTCGCTGTTCCTGGTGCCCAAGTTCATGGTGAACGAGGATGGCAGCCTCGGTGCGCGCAACCCGGCCACCTGTGGCTCCATCGAGCACAAGATGGGCATTCAGGCGTCGGCTACCTGCGTCATGAACTTCGACGAGGCTGTGGGCTATATCGTCGGTGAGCCGAACAAAGGCCTGGCAGCCATGTTCACCATGATGAACTACGAGCGCCTGGGGGTGGGTATACAGGGGCTGGCGACGGCCGAGCGTTCCTACCAGAATGCCGTGGAGTACGCGCGCGACCGTTTGCAAAGCCGTGCCCCCACCGGCCCGCAAGCCAAGGACAAAGCCGCCGACCCGATCATCGTCCACCCGGATGTGCGGCGCATGCTGTTGACCATGAAGGCACTCATCGAGGGTGGCCGCGCGTTTTCCACCTATGTGGCCATGCAACTGGACAGTGCCAAGTACAGCGAAGACCCTGGCGTGCGCAAACGCAGCGAAGAACTGGTGGCATTGCTTACGCCGGTGGCCAAGGCCTTCCTGACCGACCTGGGCCTGGAGTGCGCGGTGCACGGCCAGCAAGTGTTCGGCGGGCATGGCTACATCCGTGAATGGGGCCAGGAGCAACTGGTGCGTGATGTGCGCATCACCCAGATCTACGAGGGCACCAACGGTATTCAGGCCCTCGACCTGATGGGCCGCAAGGTGGTGGCCAGCGGCGGCGCCTACTACACGCTGTTCTCCGACGAAATTCGCCAGTTCATGGCCAGTGCGGGTAGCGAGCTGGATGAGTTCACCCGCCCCCTGGGTGCTGCGCTCGGCCAGCTGGATGGGCTGACTGAATGGGTACTGCAGCAGGCCAAGGGCAACCCGAATGAAATTGGCGCAGCATCGGTCGAGTACCTGCATGCCTTTGGTTATGTCGCCTATGGCTACATGTGGGCATTGATGGCGCGGGCGGCGAAGGCGGGGGAGGGCGACGAGGCGTTCTATTCGGGCAAGCTGGGCACGGCGCGGTTCTACTTCGCGCGCTTGCTGCCACGGGTGGATTCGCTGGTGGCCTCGGTGAAGGCGGGCAGTGAGTCGCTTTACCTGCTGGATGCCGAGCAGTTCTAGCTGATTCAGGGGCCGCACAGCGGCCCCTGTGCTTCGCGTATCTGCGAATGCCTCTCTTGTGTAAGCCTTTTCCTACACAACGTGGTGACTTTTCACCACTGTTCTCAGATTGGATCCACGGCTAATCTCTACCATATGGACGTTGCGCAGGAAGCGCAAAGGACAGATCAAGGATGGCGACGAAGGACCACCTGCCAGGATGGCGGGGCGATACGGATGTCACAGGGAAACAGTCTGGAAAACCCCGCTTCGGCGGGGTTTTCTTTGCGCGCGTGTTTTATCAGGCCAGCACATCCAGCGGTGATGCGCCCAGCTGTCGCGCGTCCGTCTCTTCTTCCAGCAGCGTACGCAGCAGTTCGACCGATGCCTGCTGGCGCTGGGCATCGCGGAACACCAGCCCTACCTTCAACGGTACTCGCGGCTCGCTCAGCGGCTTCCACAACAGCCCTGGGTCGTCCTCGGCGGCGTCTTTGGCCCGGCCTGGCAGAATGGTTGCCAGCGCGGTATGCGCCAGGCTGTCGAGAATACCCGCCATGTTGTTCATCTCGGCCTGCACCTGCGGCCGCCGGCCCTGGCTGGCTAACTGGGCCTGCCAGATCTGGCGGATTTGAAACTCCTCGCCCAGCATCAGCATGGGCAACTCGGCCGCCTGGCGGATGGACACCTTCTTGAAATCCTTCAGTGGGTGGCTGGCGGGTATCACCAATTGCAGCTCGTCCTCGTACAGCAACAGGCCATGCAGGCCGGGCTGGCGTGGCGGCAGGTAGCTGATGCCGATGTCCAGGTTACCGCTGAGCAGGCGCCGCTCGATCTCCAGCCCCGATAACTCGTAGATCTGCACCACCAGGTGGGGTTGGGCCTTGCGCAGCCGTTCGAGCAATTGCGGCACCAGGCTGGGGCGTACCGTTTGCAGCACACCGATGGCCAGGGTGCGCAAAGACTGGCCCTTGAAGTTGCGCATGGCCTCGTGGGCACGCTGCAGGCCATCGAGCAGCGGCAGGGCATGGTTGTACAGGGTATGGGCCGCCAGGGTCGGCAGCAGGCGCTTGTTGCTGCGCTCGAACAGGCTCAGGTCCAGGCTGTGTTCCAGTTGGCGGATCTGTTGTGAAAGCGCTGGCTGTGACAGCGACAGGCGCTCGGCGGCGCGGCCGACGTGGCCCTCTTCGTACACCGCGACGAAATAACGCAGTTGGCGAAAATCCATAAGTGATGCTTATCAAAAGTGCTGGAAAATCGAAATGGCCGTAACCCCTCGTGGCGCCTAGTCTATCGCCGTATTCCAACGGGTTACAGCGCTGAATCAGTCGATTGTTACCGTGGATGAGAAACACTTTTGATAGGCAAGACAAAATAATGAGCGGCGGCGCCAAGACCGCCCTGTGCTCGCCCCTTACCGTGCATTGGCTGGAGCCCCGATGAACCTGTTCAACCTGCGCCGCTCGGCCCCGACCGCCGCGGCCGAGCACAAGCCTGTGCCGGTGCGTGTGCCACCTGCTGCCGAGTTGTCGCGTGACTGCCTGATGCCCGGGACCGAACGGCCTGCGCAGGTGTTCGTGCGCGGGCAGGGCTCCTGGTTGTGGGACGATGCCGGGCATGCCTACCTGGACTTCACCCAGGGCGGCGCAGTGAACAGCCTGGGCCATAGCCCCAGCGTGCTGGTCAAGGCGTTGGGCAGCCAGGCCCAGGCGCTGATCAACCCAGGCGCGGGGTTTCATAGCCGTGGCCTGCTGGCGCTGGCCAACCGCCTGTGCCAGAGCACCGGTAGCGACCAGGCCTACCTGCTCAACAGCGGTGCCGAAGCCTGTGAAGGGGCGATCAAGCTGGCGCGCAAGTGGGGCCAACTGCACCGCAGTGGCGCCTATCACATCATCACCGCCAGCCAGGCCTGCCATGGCCGCAGCCTGGGCGCGCTGTCGGCGTCCGACCCATTGCCCTGCAACCGCTGTGAACCGGGCCTGCCCGGGTTCAGCAAGGTGCCGTTCAATGACCTGGCGGCGCTGCACGCCGAAGTGGATTCGCGCACTGTGGCCATCATGCTGGAGCCGGTGCAGGGCGAGGCCGGGGTAATTCCGGCGAGCCGCGAATACCTCAAGGGCGTGGAAACCCTCTGTCGTGAGCTGGGCATCCTGCTGATCCTCGATGAGGTACAGACCGGCATCGGGCGCTGTGGCGCATTGTTGGCCGAGGAGACCTATGGCGTGCGTGCCGACATCATCACCCTGGGTAAAGGCCTGGGCGGTGGTGTGCCACTGGCCGCGTTGCTGGCCCGCGGTACGGCGTGCTGCGCCGAACCGGGCGAACTGGAGGGCAGCCACCACGGCAATGCGCTGATGTGCGCTGCGGGCCTGGCCGTGCTGGATACCGTACTGGAGCCCGGCTTCTTCGGCCAGGTGCAGGACCACGGCCGCCACCTGCGCGACGGCCTGAGCCGCCTGGCGGGGCGTTATGGCCAGGGCGAAGTACGCGGGCAAGGGCTGCTGTGGGCGCTGCAGCTGAAGGAAAACCAGGCGCGTGAACTGGTGGCCGCGGCCCTGCACGAAGGCTTGCTGCTCAATGCCCCACAAGCGGATGTGGTGCGTTTCTCTCCGGCGCTGACCGTGAGCAAGGGCAATATCGACGAAATGCTGCTGCGCCTGGCACGCGCCTTTGCCCGCCTGCATGCGCAGCAGCATGCGCGCCGCGAAGTGTCGGCCTAAGTGTCGGGGTAAGTGGCACGTTAACCAATTCTACGAACCGTCTGGCGTTCCTGCGCATCGCCCCTGGCCTGTTCCATTCGGCCCGGGGCGTTTTTTTTGCCTGTGGAACCTCCAGGACCAGCGGCTAGTCTGTGTTGTAACCCCTTCAGGAGAGACTCACATGGACTTT
Organism: Pseudomonas sp. UBA6699; assembly: GCF_002454615.1. Lineage (NCBI taxonomy): Bacteria > Pseudomonadati > Pseudomonadota > Gammaproteobacteria > Pseudomonadales > Pseudomonadaceae > Pseudomonas > Pseudomonas sp. UBA6699. Next base: position 236 of record NZ_DKJF01000005.1, on the reverse strand, counting down.
ATCCGCATTATCATCGCCATTATCTTGCCGCCGCTCGGGGTGTTTCTGCAGGTTGGGTTTGGCGGGGCGTTCTGGCTGAACATTCTGCTGACCCTGCTGGGGTACATTCCAGGGATCGTGCATGCGGTGTACATCATCGCCAAGCGTTAGCCTGCCCAGGCTTCATTACCGGTAGCCAGAGCATCTTCAGCGCCTATGAGATCGAGCGCCGCCCGCGCGGCGCAATCGCGAGCTGC
>NZ_DKJF01000004.1:0-18065 GCF_002454615.1 Pseudomonas sp. UBA6699 | reverse complement strand
GAGCGATCGGCCTCCCCGGAAGTGCTTCTTCAGCCTGACGAGAATATCTTCTCCCGCCAGGCCAGTCACAACATACAAGCAGCGACCGCAGCTCGCGATGCGCCGCGCGGGCGGCGCTCGATCTCACAGGCGCTGCATATCTTCTGACAAACACCTGTCAGCCCTAAGGCGATCCCTTTGGGAGCTGGCTTGCCTGCGATGGGTCGCGGAGCGGCCCCAACTGCTCAAGTGGACAGCACTACGCTCCTGGTGCCGCCCTGCATCGTTGCCAGTGCAACAACCTAGCGCTCCAGGCTGTACATCCGGCATTCCGCCAGCAAGGCCAGCAGGTTCGGCTCCCGCTCCCGCGCCTTCAGAAACACCACGCCGATATGCTGCTGCAAACGGTACTGCGGCTGCAGGGCTATCAGCCTGACGCGGTTTTCGTAGACGGCCGCGATGCGCCCCGGCAGCAGGGCAAAGCCCACGCCCGAGCTGACCATGCTCAGCAGGGTGAAGATGTCGTTGACCTGCATGGCCACCTTTGGCTCGAAGCCGGCTTGCTGGAAGACCCGGGCGCCATCGCGGTGTGTGGCAAACCCTTGGGTCAGGGTGATGAAGGTGGAGTCGGCGAGGTCGGTCAGGTCCACCTCGGCCTGCTCGGCGAAGGGGGAATCGGTGGGTACGGCGAGAAAGATGTCGTCGGAAAACAGCGGCAGTTGTTCGCAGGCCGGGTCGCTGACGCTCTCGTCCAGGGAGACGAGAATGGCCTCCAGTTCATGGTTTTTCAGGCGCTGCAGCAGGTCGAGGTTGGAGCCCAGGGTGAGGTCGATGTTCAGTTCGCTGCGCCGCAGCTTAAGCCCCATCACCAGCTTGGGCACGGTTTTTACCGTTAGCGAGTACAGCGCGCCCAGGCGAAAGCGTTCAGCGTAGAAGCCGGCGGCTTCGCGGGTCTGGCGCACCATCTGCTCGGCGTCCTGGATCAGCAGGCGGGCTTTCTTTTCCAGTACGTAGGCGCTTTCCAGCGGAATCAGCTGCCGGCCTTCGTGCTTGAAAAGGGCGCAGCGCAGGGCGCTTTCCAGCGAGTGGATGGCACGGTGCGCGCTGACCGAACTGGTGCACAGTTCGGCGGCAGCGCGGCTGAGGTTGCCGCTGCGCATGAAGGCGAGGAAGGTTTCCAGCTTTTTCAGGGTGAGTTCTTCGTCGATCAGCATGGGGTGGCCTGGGCAGGGCGGTGGTTGGGATGGCTAGGGCTTCAATAGTGCTGTCGAGGATCAAGCGCGGTGGCGTTGCTCGAGCAATGCCCACAACTGGGTATCGTTGAAATCAGCGATGACCAACTGTGCCCCCGCTGCCCGCAACCGCTCAGGCGTTTGCGTGGTGGCTACCCCGACGGTAAAGATACCGGCCGCAGTGGCTGCAGCCACCCCCGGCAAGGAGTCCTCGAAAGCGAGCGCTTGCCCGGCCGCGGCGCCCAGCCGCTGCAGCCCGGTAAGGTAGGGCAGCGGGTCGGGTTTGGGCCGGGCCAGCTCGTCGGCCACGACCACATGCTCGAAGCGCTGGGCCAAGCCCATGGCAGCGAGCATGTGCTCGGCATTGAGCCGCGGCGCGTTGGTGACCACGCACATGCCGAGGGCGTGGGCCTGGGCATGTTCCAGCAGGCGCAGCAGGCCTGGCATGGGCTGCAACGCCGGTGACATCTCGCGGAACAAGGCTTCCTTGCGGTCGGCCAGCCTGGCGCACTGTTCGGTACTGGCGCCGGGGAACAGTTCGGCGAACAGCTCGCCATTGGCCCTGCCGCTGACCTGGGCCTCGAACTGGGCCTGGCTCAGCTCGCGGCCGTCATGGTCACGCAGCAGTTGGCGAAAGGCCTGCAAGTGCAGGCTGTCGGTGTCGGTAAGGGTTCCGTCGAGGTCGAACAGCAGGGCGGTGAGCATGGGGTATCCCGTTCAGAAAAACACAAGCCGGGGGATCATAACCAATGCAGACGACGAAGGGGTCTGTTCAGCACGCGGCGAAAGGAGTACAAATGTGCTCCATGAATAACCTTACCCCCAAACGCCGCGCCATTTTCGACTTCATCCGCGAGCGCATCAGCGACCACGGCCAGCCGCCGAGCCTGGCGGACATCGCCACGCGCTTCGGTTTTGCCTCGCGCAGCGTCGCGCGCAAACACATCACCGCCCTGTGTCAGGCGGGTTATATCGATGTCACCCCCAATCAGGCGCGGGGCATTCGCCTGGCCGACCCCCTGCGCCGGCCAGAAATGCTCGAAGTACCGGTGCTCGGCCAAGTGGCGGCAGGTGCCCCGATCGGCCCGGACCTGGGTATCCACGAGCAGTTGCTGCTCGACCCCAGCTTGTTCCGGCGCACCCCCGACTACCTGCTCAAGGTGCGTGGCGATTCGATGATCGATGACGGCATCTTCGACGGTGACCTGGTCGGCATCCTGCAACAGGCCGATGCCCGTGATGGCCAGATCGTGGTAGCCCGGCTCGACGGCGAAGTCACCATCAAGCGCCTGCAACGCGTGGGCAAGCACTACCGGTTGTTGCCACGTAACCCAGCCTATGCGCCTATCGATGTGCTCCCCACGCAGGAGTTCTTCATCGAAGGCGTGTTCTGTGGCTTGCTGAGGCGTGACTGATGGGCGCGGTGGTCGACCTCGACCGGCTGTTGGACCAGCGCCGGGTATGGCGCGGCCGGCAGGCCCAGGCGCGACCGCTGGGCCTGCAGCCAACCGGCCATGCCGCGCTGGACGAACGTTTACCGGAAGGCGGTTGGCCGGCAGCCGCATTGAGCGAACTGCTGTTGGCGAACCCGGGTTGTGGCGAATTGCAGTTGCTGTGGCCAACCCTGGCACGCCTGAGCGCAGAAGCCAGCCGCGTGGTGTTGGTGGCGCCGCCTTTCATTCCCTATGCGCCGGCCTGGCAGGCCGCGGGGGTAGACCTGCGCTGGCTGGTGCAGGTAAACGCCGAACCCGCTGACGCCCTGTGGGCCGCCGAGCAGTGCCTGCGCTCGGGCAGTTGCGCGGCAGTGCTGTGCTGGCCCGAGCGTGCCGATGACCGTGCCCTGCGGCGCCTGCAAGTGGCAGCGGAAACCGGCCAGGCGCTGGCCTTTGCCTGCCGGCCGCAGCAGGCCGCCCACAACCCGTCACCGGCAGCATTGCGCATCGCCGTGGATACCCGCCCAGCCCAATGGCGGGTGCTGAAAAGCCGCGGCGGCATGCCGCCGGCCCTGCCCATTGCCAGCCCGTGGCAGGGCTGATGCAACATGCTCTGGGCCTGCATCCTGCTTCCGCAACTGGCGTTGGACACCGTCCTGCGCGAGCGCGAAGACCCAGCCAACCCCTTGGTCATCATTGGCGGGCCCAGCCAGAGGCGGGTATTGCAGGCAGTCAACCCGGCAGCGGCGGCACTCGGCCTGCGGGCCGGGCAAACCCTGACTGCTGCACGTGCGCTGGCCGATGGTTTCACCTGTATCGAAACAGACCCCAGGCGCATCGAGCGCATGCAGCAACTGCTGGCCGCCTGGGCCTACCGTTTCAGTGCCCAGGTCAGCCTGCATTACCCGCGTGCGCTGTTGCTGGAGGTGGGCTCAAGCCTGCAGCTGTTCGGCCCATGGCCCGTGATGGAAGCACGCCTGCGCCAGGAACTGGCTGAACTGGGCTTGCGCCAGCGCATCGTGGTGGCCAGCAACCCGGTGGCAGCGCGCATGCTGGCCAATGCCCACGATGGCCTGGTGGTAGCCGATGCCGAAGCCACCCGTAACGCGTTGCTGAACATGCCCATACAGCGCATCGGCTTGCCGCCAGAGGCTGCCGAAGCCTTTACCCGCATGGGCTTGCGGCAACTCGGCCAGGTGCTGGCGTTGCCGCGCGAAACTTTGGCCAAACGCTTTCCCGCCCAGGTGCAACTGCACCTGGATCAATTGCTCGGCCTGCGCACCCTGGGGTTGGACTTCTACCTGCCGCCCGATCGTTTCGAGAGCCGGCTGGAGCTGAACTTCGATGTTGAATCGCACCAGGCGCTGTTGTTCCCGCTGCGGCGCATGCTCAACGACCTGGCTGCATTCCTGGCCGGTCGCGATTGTGGGGTGCAGCGCTTTTGCCTGCACCTGGAGCATGTCGAAGGCCCGGACACGCTGCTGAAGGTCGGCTTGCTGGCCGCCGAGCGCGACGCCGCGATGCTGTTCGAGCTGGCCCGTGGGCGCCTGGAGCCGCTGCGTATTCCGGCCCCGGTGCGCAACCTGCGGTTGGTCGCCGAAGACCTACCAGCCTTTGTGCCACAACACCAGGCGTTGTTCGACCCACGGGCGCAACAAGCGCAACCTTGGGAGCAATTGCGCGAGCGCTTGCGCGCGCGGCTGGGCGATGAGGCCGTCCAAGGCCTGAGCGCGGCCGCCGATCACCGGCCCGAATGTGCCTGGCAACTGGCAGAGCAGGGGGCACCCGGGGGCATGCCGGTGGCCCCGGGCAGCCGCCCTGGTTGGTTGCTGCCCGCGCCGCTGGCGCTGGACGAGGCTGGCTACCGCCTGCAGAGCCCTGCCGAGCGCATCGAGTCGGGCTGGTGGGATGGTGGCGATGTACGCCGCGATTACTACCGCATCGAAACCCGTGATGGCCTGCGTGGCTGGGCCTACCGTGACCTGGGCCAGGCTGGCCCGCTTTGGTTGCAGGGCTGGTTCGCATGAACCCCGCCCCGTATGCCGAGCTGCATTGCCTGTCCAATTTCAGTTTCCAGCACGGCGCTTCGAGCGCCGACGAACTGTTCCGGCGGGCCAAAGAGCAGGGTTACCAGGCCCTGGCGATCACTGACGAATGTACGCTGGCCGGTATCGTGCGCGCCTGGCAGGCGGCCAAGGTGCACCAGTTGCCGCTGATCGTCGGCAGCGAAGTGCAGCTGCACGACGGCCCCAAGCTGGTGCTGCTGGTTGCCGACCTGGCGGGCTACCAGAACCTGTGCGCACTGATTACCCGCGCCCGACGGCGGGCGGAGAAGGGCCAGTACCAGCTTTTTCGGGATGACCTTCAGCAGCACCATCACGGCTTGCTGGCCTTGTGGGTGGCGGGCGACAGGGGCGATACGGCCACCGGCCAGTGGTTGCGCGGGCTGTTTGCCCAGCGCCTGTGGCTGGCCGTGCACCTGCACCGTGGCAGTGACGATGCCCGGCACCTTCAGGGCCAGCAAGCCTTGGCGGCCGAGCTGGGTATTCGCGCGGTGGCCTGTGGCGATGTGCATATGCATGTGCGCGGCCGCCGGGCGTTGCAGGACTGCATGACTGCGATTCGTCAGCATTGCCAGGTGGCCGAAGCCGGGCGTTTTCTGTTTGCCAATGGCGAACGGCACTTGCGCAGCCCGGCACAACTGGCAGAACTCTACCCGCCCGAGATGCTGGCCGAGACCCTGGCCATTGCCCAGCGCTGCCAGTTCGACCTTGGCCAACTGCGCTACCAGTACCCACGAGAACTGGTGCCTGAAGCACATACCCCGGCCAGTTGGCTGCGAACACTGTGCGAGCAGGGGTTGCCGGTGCGTTGGCCACAAGGGCCAAGTGCCAAGGTGCGGCAGGTGCTGGACAGGGAGCTGGGGTTGATCGAAGAGCTGGGGTACGAAAGCTACTTTCTGACCGTGCACGACATTGTCGCCTTCGCCCGGCGCCAGGGTATCCTCTGCCAGGGCCGCGGCTCGGCGGCCAATTCGGTGGTGTGCTTCGTGCTGGGCATCACCGAGCTCGATCCCATGCAGCACCGCCTGCTGTTCGAGCGTTTTCTGTCACGCGAGCGCAACGAGCCGCCCGATATCGACGTGGATTTCGAACACGACCGCCGTGAAGAAGTGATCCAGTACGTGTTCCGCCGTTATGGGCGGCACCGTGCTGCGCTGACGGCGGTGGTCAATACGTACCATGCTGCAGGTGCCGTGCGCGATGTCGCGCGTGTGCTGGGTTTGCCCATGGACCAGGTCGATGCCCTGGCCAAATGCTGTGGCCGCTGGAGCGACCGCATACCCGACGAACAACGCCTGGCCGAGGCCGGGTTCGAAGCTGGCAGCCCGTTGTTGCGGCGGGTACTGATACTGGCCGGCGAGTTGATCGGCTTCCCCAGGCACCTGTCGCAGCACCCGGGCGGGTTTGTCATCTCGCAGCAGCCGCTGGACCAGCTGGTGCCGGTGGAAAACGCCGCCATGGCCGAACGTACCGTCATCCAGTGGGACAAGGACGACCTCGACATGGTCGGCCTGCTCAAGGTGGACGTGCTGGCGCTGGGCATGCTCAGTGCCTTGCGCCGTTGCTTCGACCTGCTGCAGCGCCACCGTGGCCGTGAACTGACCCTGGCGACCATCCCCAGCGAAGACCCCGCCACCTACGCCATGATCAGCCGCGCCGAGACCATGGGGGTATTCCAGATCGAGTCGCGCGCGCAAATGGCCATGTTGCCGCGGCTGCGGCCCAACACCTTCTACGACCTTGTGATCGAGGTGGCCATCGTGCGCCCGGGGCCAATCCAGGGCGACATGGTGCACCCCTACCTGCGCAGGCGGCTGAAGCAAGAGGCGGTGACCTACCCGTCGCCAAAACTGAAGGAGGTGTTCGAGCGCACCTTGGGTGTGCCGCTGTTCCAGGAACAGGTGATGGAGCTGGCCATGGTCGCAGCCGACTATTCACCAGGCGAGGCCGATCAGTTACGGCGCAGCATGGCCGCCTGGAAACGCCATGGCGGTCTTGAACCGCACCGCCAGCGCTTGCTGCAGGGCATGTTGCGCAATGGCTACGAGCTGGCATTCGCCGAGCGCATTTTCGAACAGATCAAAGGCTTCGGCAGCTATGGTTTTCCAGAGTCGCATGCCGCCAGCTTTGCCTTGCTGTGCTATGCCAGCAGCTGGCTCAAGTGCCATGAACCGGCCATTTTCACCTGCGCCCTGGTCAACAGTTGGCCCATGGGCTTCTACAGCCCCGACCAACTGCTGCAGGAGGCGCGGCGCCAGGGCATCGAGGTACGGCCGGTGGATGTCTGCCACAGCGAATGGGACTGCACGCTGGAGCCGGACGCCCTGGGCACGTTGGCCTTGCGCATGGGCTTGCGCCTGGTCCGGGGCCTGGCCGAAGCCGACGCCAGGCGCCTGGAACAGGCCCGGGCGCAGCAGCCATGGCGCGACGTGGAAGACCTGTGCCTGCGTGCCGGGCTGGCCACCCGCGCGCGGGCCTGCCTGGCGGATGCCGGCGCGCTTCGCGCCTTGGCCAGCGACCGGCATCAGGCGCGCTGGCAGGTGGCGGCCGTGCAGGCGCAACTGCCGCTGTTTGCCGATGTACAGGCCGTGCCGGAGGTGGCGGTGCAGTTGGCGGCCCCGACAGTGGCGCAGGACCTGGTGGCCGATTACCAGGCATTGGGTACCACGTTGGGGCCGCACCCGTTGACCTTGCTGCGTTCGCGTCTGCGGGCACTGGGCTGCCGCAGTTCTGCAGAACTGCAAGGCCTGGAGCATGGCGACAACATCGCCGTGACGGGGCTGGTGGTAGGGCGGCAGCGGCCGCAGACCGCCAGCGGGGTGACGTTCGTCACCCTCGAGGACGAACACGGTATGGTCAACGTGGTGGTATGGCGGGCGCTGGCCGAGCGGCAAAGGCGGGCGCTGGTGGGGGCGCAGTTGCTCAAGGTCAGCGGGCGGCTGGAGCAGCAAGATGGCGTGCGCCACCTGATAGCACGGCGCCTGGAAGATGTGACCGCGCTGTTGCAGGGGTTGGACGTGCGTAGCCGCGACTTTCATTAACGCCGCGGGCTACCCCGCGGCGGCGCGGCCACGCATTCACGAAAATGCCCTGGCGGACTACACCATCGCCAAGCGCTGCTTGCGGGTGGGCGCCGGGAAGGCCAGGTCGATTGCGCGCAGGTCTTCGCGGGTCAAGGCCAATGCACCCGCTGCTGCATTCAGCCGAACATGCTCGGGCGCCACGGCTTTGGGGATGGCAATGATGCCATCATCACGGGTAACCCAGGCCAGGCAGACCTGAGCCGGCGTGGCACCATGGCGCTCGGCTATTTCTGCCAGCACCGGGTGCTGCAACAAGCGCCCGGCCTGGGCCAACGGGCAGTAGGCCATGGTCGGTAGCGCGCGTTGTTGGCACCAGGGCAGCAAGTCGAATTCGATGCCCCGCTGGGCCGGGTTGTACAGCACCTGGTTGGTGGCGCAGGCAGGGTTGTTCAATTCGCGCAGGTCGTCGATATCGAAATTGGAAACGCCCCAGCGCTTGATCTTGCCCTGCTCGCGCAAACGCTCGAAGGCGTCGACGGTTTCTTCCAGCGGGTGCTGGCCCCGCCAGTGCAGCAGGTACAGATCGATGCACTCGGTACCCAGGCGTGCCAGGCTGCGCTCGCAGGCGCTTGCCATGCCCTGCCGCCCGGCATTGTGCGGGTAGACTTTGCTGACCAGGAACACCTGGTCGCGGCGCCCGGCAATGGCCTGGCCAACCACGGTCTCCGCACCGCCTTCGGCATACATTTCGGCGGTGTCGATCAGGCTCAGGCCCAGCTCGATACCCTGTTGCAAGGCCGCTACCTCTGCCGCCTTGCGCCCAGGGTCTTCGCCCATGTACCAGGTGCCTTGGCCAATGGCCGGCACGCTCGCGCCTGCCAGTTTCACGTAACGCATGTCACCTCCGGGGGCTGTGTATTGGACAGTAGAACTTCAAGCAACGCCTGCGCTGCGGTGGACAGTTTGTGCTCGCTCAGGGCAATTACCCCAATGCGCCGCTCGACCGTGGGTTCGACCAGGGGCACGCAGCGTGCACCCAGTTCCTGCATCTGGTTGATGCACAGGGCCGGCACCGCGCTAACGCCCAGGCCGCTGGCAACCATGCGGCCGATGGTCGCCAGTTGGTGGCTTTCGAAAGCCACGGCCAGTTTGCCGTGCTGGGCGGCAACATTCTGCTCCATCAACAGGCGTACCGCCGACGGCCGCTGCAGGGCCACGAAATCTTCGGCCATGAGTTGCGCCCAACTGACCTGGTTCAACAACGCCAAGGGTGAGTCAGCGGGCACCACCGCGACAAAACGGTCCATGTACAGCGGGTGGAAGTGCAGGCCGTCGGTATTGTCCGGCTCGAAACCAATGCCCAGTTCGACTCGGCGGTGGCGCACCAGTTCCTGCACCTGTTCGTTGATCACATCGTGCACGGTGACGTTGACCTTGGGGTAGCGTTGGCGGAACACCTTGAGCGAATGGGGCAGGAGGTTACCGGCGAACGACGGCATCGCCGCCACCGAGACCCGGCCCAGTTGCAGGGTGAAGCGTTGCCGCAGCATCTCTTCGGTATCGTCCCAGTCGGCCAGCAGCCGCCGCGCCAGCGGCAGCAGCACTTCGCCTTCGGCCGTCAGGCTGACGCTGCGGGTGGTGCGGCTGAGCAGGGCGCCGCCCAGGTTCTCTTCCAGGGCCTTGATGGTCAGGCTCAGGGCCGGTTGCGATACGTGCAGGTGTTCACCGGCCTGTGCGAAGCTCTGGTACTTGGCCACGGCGACAAAGGCGCGCAGTTGCTTGACGTTCATGACGGGCCTATCGTTTATTTTGCGAAATTTATCAATCGATGATGAAAACAAAATTAACAAATCAGTCGCTTGCGGTGAAGATGGCTACACACGCTCACCGACAGCCTCGTCGGTTCAACAACTACAAAAGGCGGATCAGCATGGCCGGACTGGACAAGCGCGTTGCAACCTACGAACAGGCCCTCGACGGGCTGACCGACAACATGACGGTACTGGCCGGTGGTTTTGGCCTGTGCGGCATTCCGGAAAACCTCATCAGCGAAATCAGGCGCCGTGGCGTCAAGGGCCTGACCGTGGTCTCCAACAACTGCGGGGTGGACGGCTTTGGCCTGGGGGTGCTGCTGGAAGACCGGCAGATCCGCAAGATGATCGCCTCCTACGTGGGCGAAAACGCCGAATTCGAGCGCCAGTTGCTCAGCGGTGAGTTGGAAGTGGAGCTGACACCCCAAGGCACCCTGGCCGAGAAAATGCGCGCTGGCGGCGCCGGCATCCCGGCGTTCTTTACCGCCACCGGTTACGGCACGCCGGTTGCCGAAGGCAAGGAGGTTCGCGAATTCAAGGGCCGCAAGTACATCCTCGAAGAGTCCATCACCGGTGACTTCGCCATCGTCAAGGGCTGGAAGGCCGACCATTACGGCAACGTGGTGTACCGCAACACCGCGCAGAACTTCAACCCGCTGGCGGCCACTGCCGGCAAGATCACCGTGGTCGAAGTGGAAGAAATCGTCGAGCCCGGTGTGCTGCTGCCGAGCGAGATCCACACCCCAGGCATCTATGTTGACCGGGTGATCGTCGGCACCTTCGAAAAGCGTATCGAAAAGCGCACCGTCAAGGCCTGAGCGGCCTCCACCAGAACAACAAAGAGATCCTGACCATGGCACTGACCCGCGAACAGATGGCGCAACGCGTCGCCCGTGAACTGAAGGACGGCTACTACGTCAACCTGGGTATCGGCATTCCGACCCTGGTGGCCAACTATGTACCCGCTGACATGGATGTGATGCTGCAATCGGAAAACGGCCTGCTCGGCATGGGCGAGTTCCCCACCGAAAGCACCCTCGACCCCGACATGATCAACGCCGGCAAGCAGACCGTCACCGCCCGCCGGGGTGCCTCGATCTTCGACTCGGCGCAGTCGTTCGCCATGATTCGTGGCGGCCATGTCGACCTGACCGTGCTGGGTGCGTTCGAGGTAGACGTGCAGGGCAATATCGCCTCGTGGATGATCCCGGGCAAGCTGGTCAAGGGCATGGGCGGCGCCATGGACCTGGTGGCGGGCGCCGAGAACATCATCGTGACCATGACCCACGCGTCCAAGGACGGCGAGTCCAAGCTGCTGGCGCAGTGCAGCCTGCCGCTGACCGGTGCCGGTTGCATCCGCAAGGTGCTGACCGACCTGGCCTACCTGGAAATTGAAGACGGTGCGTTCATCCTGCGCGAAACCGCACCAGGGGTGAGCATCGAGGAAATCGTCGAGAAGACTGCCGGCAAACTGATCGTGCCGGATGATGTGCAGGAAATGACGTTCTAAGGCGTTACGCCACCCAACCCTGTAGGCGCAGGTTGCACCGCTGAGTGTGTCGGTACATTACCGGCATGGTCGCGAGTGAACCTGTACCTACAGGGTTTTTGCGTTGTCTGATTCACCTCATAAAACCAATAAAAGGAATGCCACTGTGGCCGCTGAAATTCAAGACAGCCGTAGCGCGCGCTTTGCCTTGCGCTGCTCCAACTGGGCCGAACGCTGGTTCCCCGACTCCTGGGTATTCGCCGCCTTGGCGGTGCTGCTGGTGTGCATCGGCGCGCTGGCCATGGGGGCCAAGCCGACCGACACCGCCAAGGCCTTTGGCGATGGTTTCTGGAGCCTGATTCCGTTCACCATGCAGATGGCTTTCGTGGTCATCGGTGGCTATGTGGTCGCCAGTTCGCCACCGGCGGCACGCCTGATCGACCGCCTGGCGCGTATCCCTGGCAATGGCCGCTCGGCCGTGTGCTGGGTGGCACTGATCTCGATGCTGGCTTCCTTGCTCAACTGGGGCCTGTCGCTGGTGTTCGGTGGTTTGCTGGTGCGCGCCCTGGCGCGGCGCACCGACCTGAAGATGGATTACCGTGCTGCGGGTGCGGCCGCCTACCTGGGCCTGGGCGCTGTGTGGGCACTGGGCCTGTCTTCGTCGGCGGCGCAGCTGCAGGCCAACCCGGCCAGCTTGCCGCCTTCGATCCTGTCGATCACCGGCGTCATCCCGTTCACCGAAACCATCTTTCTGTGGCAATCCGGGGTAATGCTGGCGGCGCTGGTCATCGTCTCGCTGGTCATCGCCTACGCCACGGCACCCGGGCCGAACAGCGCACGCAGCGCCGAAGCGTGTGGCGTGGACCCCAGCTTCACTGCACCGGCGGCACCCCAGCGCACCCGCCCCGGTGAGTGGCTGGAGCACAGCCCCATCCTGATTCTGCTGCTGGTCGCCCTGGCTGCCGGCTGGCTGTACCAGGAGTTCGCTACCAAACCGGCGATTACCGCCATCTCCGGGCTCAACACTTACAACCTGTTGTTCATCATGCTCGGTGCCCTGTTGCATTGGCGCCCGCGCAGTTTCCTCGACGCCGTGGCGCGCGCGGTACCGACCACCACCGGGGTGCTGATCCAGTTCCCGCTGTACGGTTCGATCGCGGCCATTCTCACCCAGGTGAAGGGCGTGGACGAACAGACCCTGGCCCACCACATATCGTTGTTCTTCACCCAGATCGCCACCCACGACACCTATGCCTTGCTGATGGGCGTGTATTCGGCGGTGCTGGGCTTCTTCATCCCGTCGGGCGGCGGCAAATGGATCATCGAAGCGCCCTACGTGATGCTAGTGGCCAACGACCTGCAATACCACCTGGGCTGGGCGGTGCAGATCTACAACGCGGCAGAGGCCTTGCCGAACCTGATCAACCCGTTCTACATGCTGCCACTGCTGGGCGTGCTGGGGCTCAAGGCACGCGACCTGATCGGCTTTTCCTTCGTGCAACTGCTGGTGCATGTGCCGCTGGTGCTGGTATTGCTCTGGGCGCTGGGCACCACGCTGCAGTATGTGCCACCGGTGATGCCATGAGCGGCGGCTCCACGTATCATGCCCGGGCTGCCTTGGCCTGGGAAACACGCGTCACATGTCTATCCGATTGAAACTGCTGCGCAAGAAACTGGGAATGACCCTGGAAATGCTGGCCGAAAAGACCAGCATGACCAAAAGCTACCTGTCCAAGGTCGAACGTGGCCTCAACACGCCGTCGATTGCTGCCGCCCTGAAGCTGGCGCGCGCATTGAACGTGAATGCCGAGGAACTGTTTGCCGAAGAGCAGGCCGGCCAGAGCCGCTATAGCCTGGTGCGCCACGGCGAGCGCCAGGCGCTGGTGGGTGACGGCCAGGGCCCCGGCTATGCGGCGTTGACCAGCCAGGTGGGGCAGCGCAGCCTGGTACCGTTCCTGATCCAGCCGCCTTCGGAGTTTAGCGACCCGACCTTCAAGGAGCACCAGGGCGAAGAGTTCCTGTTCGTGCACGCGGGCCAGGTGGAGGTGGACTTCATGAACGAGCGGGTGCTGCTGGAGCAGGGCGATGCCTTGCATTTCAACGCGCAAACCCCGCATCGCCTGCGCTCGGTAGGCGCGCAGCCGGCGCAATTGCTGGTGGTCGTTCACCATGCCGAGGAATGAGCCGGGCAGGGCGCTGTTGCAGGCCTGCCTGAACCTTTCACTTTCTCATCCGTGAAACGCTGGCATCCAGCAGCTGGCTGGATGCAGCACTTCCTGTCTGTCGTTTTTTTGACGAATCTGCCTGCCGCCCATTGAATTTTATTATGGTGTCGGATCATTGACGTAGTGTCACTGTGCCCATAAGCTCAATTCAACAGCGACACAAACCCCGCACTACCTCGCCAATAACTCATTGATTTTCCTGTTTAAAGGAAGGGCGTATGCGCACGACTCTGATAATCAAATCGATGTTCTTGCTGGTGCTCTTGAGTGGCGCTGCGCGCGCAGCCGATTCCTATATCAGCCAGAACAGTATCATTCCTGTTTCAACGGCTGGCTGGTTCTTTGCGTTCGCTGTTGTCGGTTTTGTGGCGGTGGCCAACCGCCGGAAAATCTGAACACCCTTTGCCGCAAGTCGCGGGGTGGGGTTTTGCCGCTGGCTTGTTAATTCACCAACCGTTGCTATATTCCCTGTAGCCCATGAAGGTCCATGGTTTCAGGCACCGCAGCCCAGACTGCACAGCGTCAAGTTAAGGGCCTCCAGGAAGGCCGAGGCCGTCGCGGCAGTGGTGGGTCGCGAAGCGGAGCGAGAGTTGGTGCGTTGTTCTCATACAGTGCTCTTTGTCGGGCCATTTGGCCGGAGGGACCCTCATGATGCGTTCATTGTTTGCCGCGTTCTGCTTGTTGACGGTGTGGTCGAGTGCCAGTTGCGCCGATACCGGCAGCTCTGCGTATTTGCTCAGCCCTGGCGATGTGGTGATGGTATCGGTCTGGCAGGAAGACAGCTTGCGCCAGGAAGCGACCGTACTACCCGATGGCAGTATCACTTTCCCACTGGCCGGGCGCATCAATGTTGCCGGGCTCGATGTAACCGCAGTCGAAAAGCAAGTGGCTGCCAAACTTGAAAAATACCTTCCCGACCCGAATGTCAGCGTTGTCGTCAAGAGCATCGCCGGCAACCTGGTCTATGTCCAGGGCAAAGTGATCAAGCCGGGGCCAGTGCAAATGGCCGGGCCGACCGCCGTGTTGCAGGCGCTGAGCATGTCGGGTGGGCTGGACAAGTTTGCCGACGAAAGCGAGATCAAGGTAGTTCGTGGCGCAGGCGCTTCCCAAAAGATCTTGCCCGTGCGATATAAGGACCTGGTGTCTGGGCGCGATATGTCCACCAACATCCAACTTCAGGCTGGCGACACGCTGGTCGTTCCTTGATCTTGCCTTCAATAAGAACATTTAATGCCACTTCTCAGAACAACTAGCATTGCAACGGCAATCTTGGTCTTGCCGTTTACGGAATCGGCCCTGGCGGCAAATTGGCAGTCTACGGTGGTGGTGCCGACATCCGTCGAGTACGACAGCAACCCATTGTTGCTGACGTCGGGCGAGAAGGGCATCACGCGTACGATCATCGCGCCCGATTACACCCTGATCGGCACCTTCGACCGTGACGAACTGAGACTGGGGCTTGGCATGAATGTGTTGCGCTCGTCCGACACCAACGTAGTCGATAACCGCGAGGACCCTGACATCAGCCTGGGCTGGCAGCGCACCACCGAGCGCGGGCGTTTTGGCCTGGTGGCACGCTACAACGAAAGCTCGACGCTGTCGGGCACTGTGCTGGATACCGGGGTGATCACCACCGATGGCACGCAGAAGCTCTACACCTTGACCGGCAACTGGAGCCAGGCGGTTACCGAGCGCAGTACCTTGAGCAACGAAACCACCTACAGCCGCGCCCGGTATGACGTCAGCACGCTGACGGGTTACAACGAACTGGCCAACGTGTTTACCTGGACCTATGCCTGGAGCGAGCGCGCCGATGTGTATACCCGCTTCGGCGCGCGGCGCTACGAGCCCGAGCAGGACCTGACCGCCACCGCTTCCAACAGTTACACCCCGGCTGTGGGCATCAAGTACCAACTGGCCGATGGCCTGAGTGCCGATGCCCACATTGGTGTCAACCAGGTGTCGGGCGATGAAGGCGGCCGACGCGGGGAGGGTGGGGTGGCGTTGCTCTATACCGGTGTGCGGGCCGATGCCAGCTTCACCGCCGAACGCAGCACGGTGGCCAGTGCCGAAGGCGGCTTCGCCGAGCTGGACCAGGTACGCGGGGTGTGGAGCTATGCCGTTACCGAGCTGACGCGGGTGGGCGCAGACGCTGCCTGGCAAGACAGCAAAGGGCAGTCACCGAACACACTGCAAACGTACAGCGTATGGGCCAGCCGAGAGTTCTCGCCGTATTGGGACCTGCGCCTGTCGCTGATGTACAAGGAACGCCAGCAGGACCACGTACCGGATGCAACCGCAACCATCGTGGGTTTGACGTTGACGTACAGGTACCCCGACATCTGAACTTCAGGCAGGTGGCCCCATGAAGTCTGACTACGAGCTATCCCTCAGAGATTACATCGCCATAATCAAGGACCGAGCCCTGGTGCTAGGGGTGAGTGCCGTAGTCATTCTGGCCGCGACCGTGGCGGTGGCCTTGATGGTGCCGCCGATCTACCAGTCGACCGGCACTATCCTGGTGGAGTCACAGCAGATTTCGCCCGAGCTGGTATCAACCAACACCACCAGTTTTGCCGATGAACGCATCGAGGTGATCCGCCAGCGTGTCATGACCCGCGAGAACCTGCTGCGCATCATCGACAAGTACGACCTGTTCGCCGACAAGCGTCTTGGCGAAAGCGACAAAATCGACCAGATGCGCAACGCCATCGTGGTCGAGACCCTTACCACGTTCGTGCGCGGCAGGGGCGAGGCGACCGTGGCCTTCAACGTGTCGTTCGAGCACAAGCAGCCGCAAGTGGCCAAGCAGGTCGCCGATGAGCTGGTATCGCTGTTCCTCAACGAAAACCTCAAGCAGCGTACCGAGCGGGCCAACGAAACCACCGAGTTTCTTACCCAGGAAGCCAACAAGCTGGGCGCTGAGCTGGCCAGCCTGGAAAACCAGCTGGCCGATTTCAAGCAGGCACATGCCAATGCACTGCCCGAGCACCAGACGCTGCGCATGAACATGCTGTCGCGTTCGGAGCTGGAGTTCCGTGAGGTCGACCGGGACTACAAGGCGGCGCAGGAAGAGTTGCGTTACCTGGAGCTCGAACTTTCGGCGGCCAATGCCGGCCTTGCGACCAAGGCTGCCGATGGCGCACGCCCTGCCGCTGCCGACCAGGCCCAGGACCTGCCAAGCCTGAAGGCAGAGTACGCCCGGCTGTTGACCCGTTACAAGGAAGCCCACCCCGATGTGGTGGCGGTCAAACGCAAGATTCAGGCGCTGGAGGCCAGTGGTGGTCGCACCAGCACTGCGTCTTCGGTCAGCCTGGATGTTGCCCGGGTACGCGCCAAAATGAGCGCCACCCAGGAACGCATCGCTTCGCTGGCCGAGCAAAAGCGCGAGCTGACCCGAAAAATGGAAGGCTATGAAGCCGAGATCCTGGAAGCGCCGCAGGTCGAGCGTGGCTTGGTCACCCTGATGCGTGACCACGACAACGCACGCAAGAAATACGAAGAAATCCGCGCCAAGGAAATGAGCGCGAAAATCACCGAAAGCCTGGAGCAGGAAAACAAAGCCGAGCGCTTTGTGCTGCTGGAGCCGCCCCTGTTGCCCGAGAAGCCGATCAAGCCTAACCGCAAGAAGATCGCCGCGCTGGGGCTGGTTCTGGCGCCGGCCGGTGGCGGCGCGCTGGTCATGTTGCTGGAAATGCTCAACCAGCGGGTGCGGGGCGTTGGTGCTCTGGAGAACCTGCAGGGCAAACGGGTGTTGGTGGCACTGCCGTATATCGAGACGCGGGCCGATGTGGCCAGGCGCAAACGCTGGCGTAACCGCTTGATCGTGGCGGCCTTGGCGCTGGCGGCTATCATGATAGTGCTGGTGCACGTGTACTACATGCCACTGGATGTGCTGCTGTACAAAGTCATGTCGCGGTTCGTATAGGGAATGCAGTGATGGACAGGACCAAGCCGGCTGTTGGCAACACTATTCATCAGGTCACACCGAGTACCCCTCAGCCGCTGTCGCCGGCCCCTGGCACGGCGCTGGCGGAGGTGCCGGGGCAGTTCGATTACGTCAACACCAAGGTGGTGCCACTGCATCCAGACCACCTGGAGCGCAACCGCATTGTAGCGTTCAACAAGAACTCGAACATGAACGGGCCGATCGACCTGTTGCGCACCCAGGTGCTGCGGCTGATGGACGAGAACGGCTGGCGCACCCTGGCAATCACCTCGCCCACGCCGGAGGCAGGCAAAACCGTGTTGGCGGTCAACCTGGCCATGAGTATTGCCCACCACACCACCAAGACCGCCTTGCTGGTGGACTTCGACCTGCGCCGGCCCAAGGTGGGGAGCACATTGGGCCTGCCGATGGAGCATGCACTGAACGAGTTCCTGAACGACAAGTCGCCACTGCAGGACTGCCTGGTCAACCCGACCTTGCCGCGCTTCGTGGTGCTGCCGACCCGGGTGCCGGTGCCGTTGTCGACCGAGGTGTTGTCGTCGCCCAAGGTGAGTAACCTGATTGGCGAGTTGCGTAACCGCTACGAGTCGCGCATCTGCATTTTCGACCTGCCGCCGTTGCTGAGCTCCGACGACGCGATCACCGTCATACCCAAGTTCGATTGTGTATTGCTGGTGGTGGCCAATGGCATGAACAACAAGAAAGAAATCGAGGACTGCCTGCACCATCTGGCAGGGGTCAACCTGATTGGTACGGTGTTGAACAAGGCTGACGAACAGCCGCGTACCTATTACTGAGGCGACGCTAAGTTACCGCGGGTGAAACCGCGCCTACAAATTACTGTGGGAGCGGGCTTGCCCG